>JAYFQB010000230.1:0-14596 GCA_034927385.1 Anaerolineaceae bacterium
CTCCAGGGGTAAGTATCCGTTCTTCCATACCCACAAGTGACTCATCCTATCAAGGTGGATGGTCAGGCACGTCCATGTCCGCTCCTCATGTGACTGGTTTGGTTGCCATGATCATGCAGGCAGCCCCCTGTCTGGTTGGAGATTATTCCACCATTGAAACCATCCTTGAGAGCACTGCCACTCATATTACATACAACGATGGTTCGCCTCTCACACCCACCGATTACCCGAACTTTGCTTCTGGTTGGGGTGAAATTAACGCCCAGGCAGCCGTCCAAATGGCATCTGGCATGTGCGGTAACAGCGTGCTCTACGGAACTGTCACCTCAGATTCTGCCGCACCTATCCCTGGCGCCAAAGTCGTGTTGACTGGCACTGATGCTGCCAACAACCGTACCGTCTATACTAACGCGGCCGGTCAATACACCGCGAATGTCAATGCCGACACTTTCGACATGGCAGTAACTGCCTTCGGCTTTATGAATGGTTCGGCTGAAGATGTTGTGGTAGCCGACAGCGCTTCTGTCCTTCAGGACTTCGTTTTGACCGAACTGCCTAACACGCTGGTTACTGGCGTTGTTTATGACGATGGTATCGAAGGTGGAGATGCCCACGGCTATCCTCTTTATGCCAAAATGACGTTCTCCATGACTGGTTTCTCAGAAACCGTGTACACCGATCCAATTACTGGCGAGTACGAAATCGTGCTCTACAACAGCCAGGAATATGCCGTCAAGATCGAGGCATTGCTTCCTGGTTACCAGGTACTGAACACCACCATCACAGCGGATGACGTTGCTGTTTATGAACAGGATTACTACCTGTACATCGACAATGTCTCATGCTCGGCGCCTGGTTACAGTCCGGATTATGAAATCATGTACGATTTCGAAGCAGGCGACCACGGCTTCGTTGCGAGTGGAACCAACAGCTCATGGGCTCGCGGCATTCCAACCAATGGTCCTGGCGCAGCCCACAGCGGCAGCTATGTCATCGCGACAAACCCAACTGGTAACTACAATGCTAACGAATTGAGCTACATGACCTCGCCCGCCATCGACCTGACAGGTTATGGCACAAATGCACCTGTGATCGAATTCTGGCAGTGGCGCCATATGGAAAGCGCCACTTATGACAACGCTACTGTTGAGGTTTCCAAAAACGGCGGCACAACCTGGACCGCCGTGTATGGTCCAGTTGGCGGCATGACCGACACCGCCTACAACAAAGTGTTGATTGCCCTCGATTCCTCTTACAATGTTGCTAATTTCAAGATACGCTTCAAATTCAAGAGCGATAGTTCTGTTAATTACGAAGGCTGGTACGTGGATGACATCGGCATCGCCTCCTTCCCGATTCCCGCCCCAACACAAGTCTATTTCGAGAATTTTGACGCTACGGATGGCGGATTCGTAAAGAGTGGAACCAACTCATCATGGGCATGGGGAGCACCTTCAGCTACCCCCGGTCCAGGCGCTCCATATTCATCACCGAATGTGTGGGCTACAAACCTGACAGGCAACTACAATAACAGCGAAGAATCATTTATTACCTCACCTGCTATTGATCTAAGCGCCTACACGGGGAAGGCTCCAATCTTAAGCTTTATGCACTGGTATAACAGCGAGAGCAACAGCTATGATTACCCCTCTGTGGAAGTTTCGAAGGATGGTGGTACCACTTGGGCTGTGCTCGGGCAAAAGTTTGGCACCTCAGTTTCCCCCTGGACTGCAAAAACCTTGCTAATGGATCCAAGTTACGCGGTCAGTAACTTCCAGTTCCGCTTCCACTTCCACAGTGATTCGTCCGTGAACGGCTACGCGGGCTGGTATGTTGACGATGTCAGATTATTGGTATCAGAACCATATACCATCGCTGTGCCTTGCGGAACGATTGATGGCGGTATCGTGGCAGGTTACGTCTTTGACGCGAACTTCCCCACCGAGAAGCTGATCGGTGCCAACGTTGGCACTAACACTACTTCCGCCCTGACTTCGGCAAACGCTAATGACCCCGACCACGCCGGACTTTACTACACCTTCCAGGCTACGTCTGCTGATCCAGAAGATGTCGAATTCACGGTCTCCTTAGCCAAGTACGAGACCAAGGTTGAAACCCGCTCGATCGAACAGGATGTCGTTAACCATGAAGACTTCGAACTCGGAGCCGGCATGCTCAGCGCCCTTCCGACCAGCCTAACCCGTACCATCTGGCTGCATGATGATCCTGAGTTCACGACGCTCACCCTCGAAAATGAAGGCGCCGGCGGAGCAAACTTTAAGATCACAGAGACCGACAAAGGCTTCCAACCATACAGCATTCCTGCTTACACGGGTGAAGCTATCCAAAACACGGGAACCGCGTCAATGTTACGCGATCCCAACGCTGCCACAACTGTTGGCGGTCTCGAACTGAACGCATTAAGCGGTCGCTACGGCATCACAGCCGCTCCTCCCGCCTACGGCGTTGACATCTACGACAATGATAAGGTCTATCTCTGGCCAGATGTTTCCGTTCCTGGAACTTCGACACTGATAGGCACATCCACGGCGACTTCGTTGTTTGCTGGTGACTTCATGGGTGGTGATTTCAGCACCCTTTACGCCATCAGTTACGACAACAACGGTCTCTATGCTATTGACACTGCAACCGCAGCTGCTACCTTTATCGGGACGACCACACCTCCATCCGGAGCAACTTTCAGCGGTCTGGCAGGTGGTCCTGGTGTAATGTACGGCATGGCAACAGCGTGCAATGCATCCTCGACACTGATGACAGTTGACATCGCAACTGGTACTACTACCACCATTGGCACGTTGCCAAACGCTACTTGTATCATCGACATCGCCTATGTTCCGGCTGATGGTATGATCTACGGTGTGGACCTTGTTACCAACTCGCTTTATCGCATCGATCCAGCGACTGGCGCCGACACACTGGTTGGTGCTGTTGGTGCTGATGCCAACTATGCTCAGGGCATGGATTACGATGAAGTTAACAATGTGCTCTACTGGGCTGCATACACAACCGGACCGGAACTTCGCATCATCGACATCAACACCGGTGCTTCCGCCTTAATCGGTGCGTTCACTCAGGGTGAAGTTGACTCCTTCGCGATTGCTGCCGGTGGTGGCGGTGGTGCCGTTCCTTGGTTGGATCAGGCACCCGTTGAAGGATACGTTCCCGCCTTTGGCAATGGCACAATTCAGATTGAGTTCAATGTTGATGATATTGAACAGCCTGGAGATTACTTCGCCGAATTGAAGATTTCTACAGACACTCCATATCCTGTCCCCAATATTCCTGTTACCCTACACGTTGTTCGCCCATTCGACTACGGCAACATCAAGGGCAACATTACCGCAACCGGCAAATGTGATTAAGATCCAGCGCAATTCAAAAACGCTACTATCAACTTCTAAAAAAACGGCTCGCTGGCTTTCTCTACTGGCACCGATGAAAACGGCTACTACAGCTACGCCCTCAAGAACGGCACCTACGACGTTGAAGTCGTTGCGGAAGGCTACGTTACCCAGATGGAATTTGGCGTTGTCGTTGGCATGAGCACGGACACCGTTTTGAACGTCCAGCTTCGCCTGAATGACACCTGCCTATCTATTGACCCAACATCGTTCTACCAGGAGCTCGCTCCTAATGGAACAGCCACCCAAACCATGACTGTAATCAATACCGGCGCTCTCGAAGCTCCGTTTGAGATTAGCGAACGTCCTGGAGCTGGTCCTGTTCCTTACAGAAAAGCCTTTGATGTTGAACTGATTTTGGATGACGGTACTGCTGAAGATGCCATCGGTATCGGCGGCTCCACGCCATTCCTCGCCCTCAACCGCTTCACTCCAAACCCAGATCAATTCCCGTTCTTCCTCGAACAGGTTGACATCTCCTTTGAAGCAAGTGGCAATGTCGCGGCAGGCGACCAGCTTACGATCGTTGTCTATTCAAACCCAACAGGCAACACCGACCCTGCGGTTGGTTCCGTATTGCTCTACCAACAAGATGTTGTGGTCGGAAATGCTACCACCTGGAACAATTACGTACTGGACGAACCAGTCCTTCTCGAAGGTCCTGGCGATGTTCTCATCGGCGCGATCTACCGAAAGACTCCTGGTTCCGCGTATTTCCCCGCTTCCATTGATCTAAATGCAAGCCAACAGCGTTCATGGGCGGGTTGGTGGTCTGGCGACATTCCTGCAGAACCTACCCTTCCTCCTGATGCCGAATGGACTCAGATGGACGCTGCTGGCTTTGCAGGCAACTGGACTATGCGCGGCATGGGCTCCGCTGGTTCGACAGATATTATCTGGCTGACCGAAGACCCAACCGCTGGTGTTGTTGAAGCCGATGGTGGCACACTCGATGTAACCCTCGCGTTTGATGCGACTGCTCTGACCTGGGGTGATTACTTCGGTTCACTTCGCATCGCCAGTCCGACCGAAGCGACCTTGAACATCCCTGTGCAGCTCAGAATTCTTGCCCTGCCAGAAAATGGGTTTATTCAGGGTAATGTATATGAACTGGAAATCTGCAACGTCAATCCTGCACCAGCTGCAAAGGTAGGCGTACAATTCTTCCAGAACGGCTCGTTAATGTTCACAATCCAAACTGACGAAACCGGCTTCTACAGGAGCTCCATCCTTTCAGGTACCTACGATCTTGTCGTTGAAATCGATGGCTATGAAACCCAGACCTTTGAAGGTGTGGTTGTCACAGCCGGAGGAACAACCACCCAAGACTTTACCTTGCGCTTGTTGGCTCCTTGTGTGAAAGCATCTCCAACCTCGCTTGAGAAATGGCTCCTTCCTGATACTACTGGAACCCAAATCCTGAAGCTGACCAACATTGGCGCTGTTGAAGCGGTTTTCGAAATGATGGAACTTCCTTCCTTAAAGTCCGGCACTCCTGGACCCACTTATGAATACCACCCTGAACTGGATGTTGCTGGTCTCGACAAGTCCAAGGTTGCACCTCAGTCCATGATCCAAGCTCTGCCTTATAACGCGCCCAAGGACGTGTTGGTTGGTGAGGGCTTTGAGGGTGTCTTCCCACCGACTGATTGGGAATTGCAGAGTCTGTCTCCATGGACATGGGAACGGGACGACTACAATCCTCATAGCGGTAGCTTCAATGCCCAGGTCCTGTACGATGAGAATATGGACGATCAGGATGAATGGCTCGTCACCCCCGAGTTTAACCTCTCTGAAGGAACTTTGAGTTTCTGGTCCTTCGGCAGTCTGACCTGGTGCCGTGACACCTATGACAACTGTGATCTCAATATCTGGTTGGTCATTGATGAAATTGGCGGCGGAGATGACATCTTCTTAATGACAGCAGATGAGGATTGGAGTGTTAATTGGGAATGGGCACAGTCCACTATTGACCTGGCGCCCTATCTACCCGGCGGCATGGTCCGCATTGGCTTCCAGTACGCGGGAGCTGACGGCGCCCAAATCGGTCTTGATGACATCGTTCTCGATGGTCTTGAAGGCGGCGACATTGAATGGCTTTCTGAAGATCCTACCGCGGGTGTAATTCCTGCTGGAGAATCCACGGAAATAACCATCACCGATGACGCAACCGGTTTGGTTGTCGGTGACTATCTCGCGACCCTGCGTATCAAGAACGCTCCAGCTCCGAACCTCAACCTGCCCGTAAAACTGCATGTTGTGGATGAGCTGCCAGTGTACTACTATTACCTGCCAATGTTACTTCGGTAACAAATCAGGAACCTAACAAAAGAAGCCCTGCCTGTGCAGGGCTTCTTTTTCTATTAAGCCACACCAGTAAAAACAATGGTTTCGATTATCTCTGTTTTGCAAAATTAGGACATTATCATCTTTCTCTTACAATCAATTACAATCAATTTAAAACCTTTCTTTACGCTATTACTTCATGATATACTTAATTGCTTAGCTTTACATTCAGAATTAAGGAGATTTTTATGTCAGGACATTCCCATTGGTCCACGATCAAACGAAAAAAAGGTGCTGCGGACGCCAAAAAAGGCGCCATGTTCACCAGGCTAGCCCGCGAAATCGCCCTTGCTGCTCGTAACGGCGGCGGCGACCCCACCATGAATGTTTCTCTGGAACTCGCAATCGAACGCGCCAGAGCCAGCAATATGCCAAAAGACAGCATAGAACGCGCCATCAAGCGCGGCACAGGTGAGGACAAAGACGGCACGGAATTACTCGAAATCACCTATGAAGGCTACCTTGGCAAGGGTGCCTCCGCTATTATTGAATGTGTCACTGAAAACCGCAACCGCACGGTTGCCGACCTACGCCACATCCTTTCAAGAAGCGGCGGCGACCTGGCAAGCAATGGTTCCGTCACCTGGCAATTCGACCGCAAAGCAGTTTACACCGTGAAATCTGATGGTAAGAATTTCGATAAAGCCTTCGAGGCAGCCCTCGAAGCCGGCGCGGATGATGTAACCGAAGAAGCAGACTATATTGAAATTGTTGGTCCTGCCGAAAGCTTTAAAGCTATCCATGATAGCCTCGCAGCCGCGGGTCTCAAAGTGGAAGATGCCGGCGTGCGCATGCTTGCCCAACAGGAGGTCGAGCTCGATCCGGATCAAACCCTCTCGGTTCTGAGAATCATCTCTGCCCTTGAAGACAGCGATGACGTTCAAAACGTTTACACCAACCTCAAGTACAGTGATGAGGACTATGAGAAGTTGGAGAATGATTAGGACCCAATGCTGATTTTGGGTATCGATCCAGGCTTAACACGCACCGGTATCGGTCTCATTAGCATCAGTCAGCGGAATGATCCAGAGTTGCTCCACTACGAAGTGATTGATTCAACGGCTGTGAGTTCAACCTCCAGCCGTTTGATTTTTCTTTTCGACCGATTGTCTGCTTTGATTGAGACCTATCAACCGACGGAATCCGCGATGGAAAAGTTATTCTTTCAGCGCAATATCACGACGGCGATGGCGGTCAGTGAGGCTCGCGGAGTTGCCACCCTGTGTCTTGCCCGTTTTGGTCTGCCTATCTCGGAATACACCCCAAACGAGGTCAAGCAATCCGTTTCAGGCAGCGGTCGGGCTGACAAAAAACAAGTGCAGAGCATGGTTCAATTGCTGCTTGGCTTGAACGAAGTCCCCCAACCAGACGACGCGGCAGACGCCCTTGCGGTAGCGCTTTGCCATGCCAGCCATATTAACCTGCGAAATTTGATGGAGTAACCGGGTGATCACAAGTTCAGCCAACGATCATATCAAAGCCCTTCGCAAGCTTGAACAGGCTAAAGATCGCCGCGCTACAGGGAATTTTCTTGCCGAAGGGCTGAAAGCTGTAGGTCAGGCATTTGATTCAGGCGCGAAAATCCTTGAGGTCCTTGCGGCGCCAGAATTGCTCATCAGTGATTATGGTCTTTCTCTGGTCAATCGTGCCCATACGAGCGGGATACCAGTTCTGGAGCTCAGCGCATCAGTTTTTGCAACGCTTGCCCGCAAAGAAAAACCTCAGGGCATCGCGGCGCTAATCGCCCAAAACTGGGGTGATCTTGGCACAGCAACCGCGCAAATCGGCTCATTTTGGGCGGCAGTTGAATCCATTCAAAACCCGGGCAATCTCGGAACAATCCTGCGCACGTGCGATGCGGTTGGCGCCAGTGGCTTAATTCTGCTGGATGATTCCACCGATCCTTACGATCCCGCAGCCGTAAAAGCCTCAATGGGTTCAATTTTCACTGTGCCCCATTTCAGGGCAGATTTCGAAGATTTTCGTGCTTTTTTACAGCGCAGCCCCAACCTTACCGCGATTGGCACATCGGATAAAGCCTCCGAATCAGTCTTTGAAGTTGCGTATCCCTTAACCGTACTTCTGCTTCTGGGCAGTGAACGCCAGGGGCTTTCGCCTCACTACGTTTCTTTATGCTCCCGAATGGTACGTATTCCGATGGAAGGCGCTTGCGACTCGCTAAACATTTCTGTAGCCGCCGGGATCATGCTTTATCAAATTTACTATCACAGACAACAACGGAGGTCACTTTGATCGCTTCGATATCCGGAAAAGTAATCCAACGAACCACCGACTCCGTGATTATTGATATTCATGGGCTCGGGATGGAAGTATATGTCCCTAAAACCCTTTTAGGCGATACAGAGGTTGGCGATCTGCTCTACCTCAACACCTATCTGCTCGTCCGGGAGGACAACATCTCGCTTTACGGCTTTTCGAGTCTGGAAGAAAAGCAGTTGTTCCTCCAGTTTCTGGCAGTTGGCGGAATTGGACCAAAACTTTCCCTGGCAATCCTCTCGAGCCTTTCCATTGATAACATCCGTTCTGCCATCCTCAGTGAAAAGCCGGACTATTTTAGCCGTGTCCCTGGCATCGGAAAAAAGACTGCCCAGAAGATCATCATTCAAATGCAGGGAAAACTCCCCGAAGGCAGCACTCTTGGCGTCCGCAGTATTACGGATGTGGATGACGCTGTCGTGGATGCACTCATCTCGCTTGGTTACAGCGTAGTTGAAGCCCAAACCGCTTTGCAAACCATCCCAAAAGACACGCCTGATGACATCGAAACAAAATTGCGTGTCGCATTGCAGTATTTTGATCATTCCTGATCCAAGGTTTAGCAGCGGCAGAGATGGTAAAATTAACTTTCAAATATAACGATTACTTGGATTTCACATGGGACTCTCTCGAGAATTAGGCATTGACCTCGGCACTTTTAACACACAGATCGCGGAAGGGAATCAAATCCTTCATCAGGAACCGACTGTCGTCGCGATCGTCGTCAACGAAATGAAGCTGGTCGAATATGGCACCACGGCTCTGGGAATGATGGGTCGTGTCCCTGATTCCATTGAAGTCATCCGCCCGCTTCGTCACGGCGTCATCGCGGAATATGAGCTGACCGAAATCTTCCTGCGTGAACTTATCAAGAAAGTTACCGGCCCTACGCTCTTTTTCAAGCCTCGCCTGCTTATTTCCGCACCATATGGTGTTACAAGCGTCGAAAAACGCGCGGTTGTCGAAGCTGGGCTTGGATCTGGCGGGCGTGAGGTCAACATCATCCCACAACCTCTGGCAGCAGCTATTGGCGTTGATCTGCCAATCAACACCCCCACCGGGAATATGATCATCTGCCTTGGCGCCGGCACCACTCAGGCTGCGGTGGTTTCGATGACGGGCATTGTAAGCGCTGAAACCAACCGAACCGCGGGCGTAAAGCTGGATGAAGCCATCATCAACTACATTCGGAAGAAATATGGTCTGATCATTGGGCAGCCAACCGCAGAACAACTCAAGCTCAACATCGGCGCCGCTACCCCCGCACAGGAAGAAAAGACCATGGAAATTCAGGGGCAGGACCAGGTTACAGGTCTGCCAAAGCCTGCCAGCCTGACCACGAACGAAATCGTCGAAGCTCTCCAGCCTCCGTTGGAGGAAATTGTTGCCGCAATACGGCGGGTGCTCGAGAAAACCCCGCCCGAGTTAATCTCTGATATTATCGATCGCGGTGTGGCGCTCTGTGGCGGCACTTCGTTGTTAAAAGGTCTCGATAAGTACCTGACAGTCGCGCTAGGCATCCCGGCTTATGTTGTTGAGAACCCTGTTACCTGTACCGTTGAGGGAACAGCCAAGGGTTTTGCGATGCTTGATATTATCCTGCGTAACCAGAGTCGGTAAAAGACCAATTACAGATAATAAGCGAACGTCTGCAAACTCAAAACAGGGTCAATATTTGCAAGCCTGACATCCTCTGGTACTTTCAGTGTAACCGGCGTGTAATTCAATATTGCCTTCACACCGCAGCGGATCAGTTGATCAGCCATTTCTTGCGCGTTCGCGGCGGGTACCGTTAGAATGGCAATTGGAACGCCCCGAGGGCAAATGTTATTCTGCATTTCCATAACGTCCTGAACCACGATCCCCGCATAGGTCTGCCCAATAATCTTAGGGTTATTATCGAACGCCAATACAATCTCAAATCCCTTGCGCGAAAAACCCTGGTAGCTAAGCAAAGCCTGACCAAGATTCCCAACCCCCACCAATACAACTTCCCATATTTGGTTCAGATTCAGGATGCTTCTCAAAGATTCGAGGAGATTGATTACGATATAGCCGGTTCCCTGCTTGCCAAATCCTCCAAAAAGCGATAAGTCTTTTCGGATTTGAGCTGAGGAAACTCCCAAGGCTTCTGCCATCTCATGGGAGGAGACACTCTCCCGCCCTTCGCGGAGGAACTGGTTTAATTTCTGGATGTAAATTGGCAGTCTTTCAACAACAACTTCGGGAATAGACGATTTTTCCATGTGACCCTTATCAAAAGTTAACTATAATAGAAAGGTGGATAATGTGATTGATGTTATCATAATAAGTACGCAATATTATATAGGGTTTTGCCCTGCGCATGATGGTATGCTAAGGGCAAAATAAGAGAACCAAGGAGTATTTATGAAAGCTGGAAGCGTTATCTCGTATATTCTCGCGGCAATCTTTATCGTATTCGGATTTCTGTTCATCCTCGGGTCAGGCGGCGCTGGTGGTTCACCAAGCTGGATTATTTACGGGATTATTGGGCTGATTCTAGGCTTTGTGCTAATCTTTGCCGGCGTTCGTTTAGCTGCTGCTGCCAAGCAGACGGTTCAAAACGTCACCCTCAATGTTGACCTCCCGGGCAATGTTAAGATGGACACTATCAAGTGCCAGTCTTGCGGCGCGCCACTCGCTCCAGAAGACATGAAGCTCGTCAATGGCGCAATTACCGTGCAGTGCCATAGCTGCGGCACCTCCTATCAGATTACTGAAGAACCAAAATGGTAAGCATATGATGAAACTAAAACGTATCTTCGTATTACTGAGCGTCCTGCTTTTGCTGATTCCAATGGGATCGGTTCAAGCCCAGGATTATCGCTTTTCCCTTTCCACTTATGAGGTCGAAGCCTATCTCGAAGCAGACGGCACAATGACCTTGTATTACTATATGGAGTTTCAAAATGATTCTTCAGGTCACGAAATCGACTTCGTAGACCTGGGTCTGCCAACCACTCAATACAAACTTTCAAATATCAAAGCGGAAATCAATGGCATGGCGATGCCTGAAGTGAACGACTCTGCCTACGTCCTTGGCGCCGAACTTGCGCTTGGAAATTATGCCATCCAACCGGGCGAGTCCGGCATTGTCACCGCTTGGGTTTATGAAGTCAAAGGGGTTTTGAGTGCCTATGATGGCGCGGATCATACCGACTATGCCAATTTCTTCTTCGTTCCCAATTATTTTGGCTCCGAGTATGAACGGTCTCAAAACACCGCTTACCGCATGACAATCATCCTTCCGCCGGCGGTTGGTGCAAATGAAGGGATCTGGTATGAACCCTCTGGTTGGCCCGGATCGAGCGAGCCGGAAGCTTCTCTAACCACGGATGGTCGGGTCTATTACTCTTGGTACACAGAAAACGCAAATGTCCATAGCGATTATTATTTTGGCGCAGCTTTTCCTGCTTCCGCGATATCTCCAGGGGTCTTGGTTACCCAAAGCCCTTCGAATGGAAATGGTGAAAATACGGATTACAACCCAAGCCCTGTTTCCAGCTTTTTCTCTGGACTTTTGAATGCGATAAAATGCGGTATTTTCCCCGCTGTTTTTATCGGGAGCATGATCTTCTTATTTGTCAATGGCAAGAAACAAGAGAAGTCCCGCAAGTTGAAATACCTTCCACCAAAAATATCGATCGAAGGCAAAGGCATCAAACGCGGTTTGACTGCCGTTGAGGCGGGGATCCTGTTGGAAGAACCGCTGGACAAAATCCTTACGATGATCCTTTTTGGGTTGCTGAAAAAGGAGTCCGTCACCGTAATCAATCGCGATCCCCTCAAAATTGATATTGCCGATCCCCTCCCTGAAGGTCTCTATCCTTATGAATCAGCTTTCATTGAGGCTTTTAAGAACGATCATAAAGCCACACGCCGTTCAGAGATTAAATCCCTCATGATAGACCTGGTCAAATCCGTAGGGGAGAAGATGAAGGGCTTTAGCACGGCTGAAACCAAGGATTACTATACAGATATCATCCGCCGTGCCTGGCAGGCTGTTGAAACAGCCAAAACTCCGGAAATCAAGAGCGAGCAATATGACCACACGCTCGAATGGACCATGCTGGATAAAGACTTCAACAATCGCACAGAGCAGACTTTCACAGGACAAACGGTGTTCATCCCAACCTGGTGGCCCCGCTACGACCCATCCTTTCGCCCTGCAGCTTCGGCTGGTGGCAGCAGCGTTGGTCAGTCTGTTCCCTCCACGGTCGGCTCGGGTTCCACAGGCGGCAGCCGCCCCTCAATAAACTTGCCAAGTTTACCTGGAGCTGATTTTGCCGCTTCGATGGTCACCGGCGCGTCGAACATGGCTGCGAGTGTGTTGGGGAATGTGACCGACTTTACCTCTTCGGTCACCAACCGCACCAATCCTATCCCGGTTTCCACATCGCATAGCGGCAGCGGCGGCTTCAGGGGCGGCGGCGGCGGAAGTTCTTGTGCCTGTGCCTGCGCTTGTGCTGGCTGCGCCTGTGCTTGTGCCGGCGGCGGTCGTTAATCTGGAACACCTGGACCATCCTATGCCTCAAACGCTCACTGAAGGGATGTATCAATACGACATCAAGGATGGCGATTCCAAATCGCGCATCCATTTAAGGGTTGACGCGGACCTAAGCGGCATCCTGTTGGTTAATGCTTCACGCGTGGTCCACCTAAACCCAACAGCCCTCTTCATGGCATATCTGACCCTCGAAAAAGTTGATGAAAAAACAGCCTTACGGGCGCTTCAATCCCGCTTCAACGCCCCATCCAGGCAGCTCAAGCAGGATTACCTCGAGACTCGTTCGCGGGTCGAAGCGCTGATCGACGACAATTCGGGTATGTGTCCGGTCTGTGACCTGGGGCTCGAAATGGATCTGCCGTTCAGCAGGCAATTAAGTGCGCCTTATCGCATGGACCTGGCGCTCACCTACCGCTGTAACAACGACTGTGCCCATTGCTACAACGCCCGCGTCCGCACCTACCCCGAGCTGCCCACTCAGAGCTGGAAGTCCATTCTGGAAAAAATCTGGAGCCTGCGTATACCCCATGTCGTCTTTACCGGCGGTGAACCCACCCTGCGGCACGACCTGCTTGAGCTGGTTGCGTATGCCCAACAGACCGGGCTTGTGGCAGGGCTCAATACCAATGGCAGGAAGCTTTCCGACCCGGAGTTTGTCTCGGGGCTGGTCAATGCGGGGCTTGATCACGTTCAGATCACGCTTGAATCAAACCGTGCCGAAGTGCACGACGAAATGGTCTGTGCCAAAGGCGCCTGGGAGCAAACCGTCCAGGGCGTGCGTAACGCGGTCAACAGTAAGCTTTACATGATGACCAACACCACCCTTCTCGAGAACAATGAGAGCTACCTTATTGAACTCCTGACTTTCCTGCGTGACCTTGGAGTGCCAACTGTGGGCTTAAACGCGCTGATCTACTCCGGTAAGGGCAGCACAGTCAACACTGGTCTGCGGGAGCAGGATTTGCCAAATCTCCTTGAAATCGCGACCGATTTCACCCAAAAAAGCGGGCAGCGTCTGATCTGGTACACCCCCACCCAATATTGCCACTTTGACCCCCTTCAGCTCGATCTGGGAATCAAAGGCTGCACCGCTGCCTATTACAACATGTGCATTGAACCTGATGGTCAGGTCATCCCCTGCCAGTCTTATTACGAGGCTTTGGGAGATTTTCTGGCTGCCCCTTGGGCTGAGATTTGGGAACACCCGCTTGCACTTTCTCTGCGTCAGCGCAAAGACGTTCCCCAGGCTTGTGTTACCTGCGATTTTTTCGTTGAATGCGGCGGCGGCTGCCCACTTGCACGCGAGCACCAAAACCCACAGCCAATTTACCGTGATCTTGTCTTAAGAAGGAGTTAAACATGGTCGCAAAAAGATTTTTGCTACGCGCAAAGAAGAGCAATCAGGTCAAAAATTTGCCACCTGGTATGTACAGCTATCACACCGACCCGACTTCACCCGACCAATTTCGCCTGCATTTGCGGGTGGAACCGGACGGCAATGGAATCCTGGTGGTGAATGCCGCCACTGTGCTGCACCTCAACCAAACTGCCACCGAGATTGCTTATTACCTCATTCAGGGTCAGGATAGTGTTCAAATCGTTGATTCCATCTCCATACGTTACGACACCAGCCGCGAGGTGCTGATGCGTGATGTTCAGCTTTTTTTTGATCAGATCCGCTACCTCACCCAGAAAACAGACCTTTCGCCGGCTGCTTCCATTGGATTTGAACCTCATATATTCGATCAAAACCTCACCGCGCCGCTGCGGATCGACTGCTGCCTCACGTATCGCGGTTTCGATAGCGATTATGATTCCTTACCATCTGTAGACGAGTTAACAACTGAGGACTGGAAAACAATCCTCAACCGTCTTTACGACGCGGGCATCCCCCACGCCATTTTCTTTGGCGGTGAACCCACCCTTCGGTCGGACTTTATTGAGCTACTTGCCTACACCGAGCAGTTGGGGCTCATCAGCGGGTTGGTATCCTCTGACCCAAAGCTTAAGGATCCCGCATTCT
>JAYFQB010000120.1:0-4854 GCA_034927385.1 Anaerolineaceae bacterium
TGACGGTCTGATACCAGACTTTCCAGGTGCCTTCCCAAACCGGAACGCCGAGCGTTGGCGTTAACGTTGGGGTAAAGGATGACGTTGGCGAAAGCACGGGTGTTGGCGAGGAAGCCCTTCCCGGATAGGTGACAGGCTGCAGCTCCTCCTGAGTTGGAGCCGGCGATTCTTCCGTTAGGGTCAATTCGCTTTCCTGCGGGGGTTCAGGTGTGATTTCCACGGCTGATTCCGGGGGAAAGTTGGTTTGCATGCTCTCGATTGCCGCGATATCAACCGTCTTCACAAGCGTCGCGACAACATCCCCCTGGAAATGCTCCACGTCCGGCTGCCTTCTTTGACCGCACCCGCTTAGCAGCATCAAAAACGCCACAATCAGAAAAACTTTCCGGCTCATCAAAACGGATTTTATCACGGATGGCAGACCAATACCCCAGAGCGGCTGCCCAAAAGGGTCGAGTAGAAGCGTGGGGTTATTCCCTTAGCGCAGAGCTTTAACCACGCTCTCAATCACCAGGTTCTGCTGCGCATCGGTCATTCCGGGGAAAAGCGGCAGGGTCACCTGCCTGCGGGCTGCGTTTTCGGTCATCCAGAGCTCCTCACCCTCCTGGCGGTAGATCCTGAAGTGGTGGACCGGAGGGTAGTGAAAGCTGGTCTGGATTCCATCCGCCTTGAGGGCTTCGCGGAAAGTTCCCCGGTCTACCCCTTCGGGCAGCAAAACCGGAAAGATATGCTGGCTGCTTAGTCCGCGTTTTTCAGAAAAGGGTAAACCCAAAGCCGGGAGTCGTTCGGCGAACTCCTTTCGATATCGCTCCACCAAAACCTCCCGCCTGACGTTTCCGGCAGGAAGCTTTTTTAGCTGCTCGCGTCCGAGTGCCGCGCGGATTTCGTCGAGGCGGTAGTTATAGCCAAGGTCAACCACGTCGTAGGTGCTAGCATGCCCCTGGTGGCGGTCCCACGTGAGGGTCGTCATCCCGTGTGAACGTAAAATTCGCACCTTTTCCGCCAGACGATCGTCATCCGTAACCAGCACCCCCCCTTCCGCGGTGGTCATGTTCTTGTTGCCAAAAAAGCTATAACAACCCACATCCCCCCAGGTGCCAAGCGGTTTTCCACCCAAACTGGCTCCAACGGCATGGGCTGCATCTTCAATCACAGCCAGATGATACTTTTTGGCTACGCGCAGGATTTCGGGCATGTCGCAGGCAAAGCCGGCATAGTGCATAACCACAATCGCCCGTGTGCGTTCGTTGATTTTTTCTTCAATCGACCTGGGGCAGATACACAGCCAATCTTCGCTTTCAATATCCGCGAAAACAACATTGGCGCCGGTGTAACGAACCGCGTTGGCAGTTGCCACAAAGGTCAGCGAAGGTACGATCACCTCATCGCCCTCGCCCAACCCCACCGCCATGCAAGCCAGATGCAGCGCGGCAGTCGCGTTGGTAACCGCAAAGGCATGTTTCGCGCCAACAAACGCGGCAAACTCCTGCTCAAACGCCTGAGTCACCCCACCCATCGTAAGCCAACCCGAACGTAAAACATCCAGGACGGCTGATTCTTCTTCTGGTCCGAGCCTTACATCTGCCAGGGGTACGCGCCATTCCATCATTACTCCGCCAAAAACTGCGATCTCATCTTCTCAAAATCTTCATTTGCCGCAATGTAGTCATCCTGATTTCCCAAATCGCGCCAATAACCGTCAAATGGGAAGCAAATTACTTTCTCGTTGGCTTCCAGAAGCATTTTGACAAGGTTCGGGAAGTCCAAATATTCACCTTTGGGGATGTATTCGAGCACTTTTGGCTCAAAAATGTAAATTCCCATGCTGACCAGGTAGTTTTGGGTCGGTTTTTCAATGTACCCGGTGACCAGGCAGGACCCTTCGGGGTGTTCGATGACCCCAAGGTTGATCTGGTGCGTTCGTTGATGGCTTGCGATTGTGCAAACGGCGCCTTGTTCTTTATGGTAGGCAATCAGCCGGTTAATATCCAGCAGTGTCATCACATCGCCATTGCAAACCAGAAATGTTTCCGTCAATCCATCCACAAATGCCAAAGGACCAGCCGTGCCGAGCGGATTCTCCTCGTACGCGTATCTGATTATCAGGTTGTAAGAGGAACCATCCCCAAAATACGCCTGCATCAGGCTTGCCAGGTGGCCTACCGCCAGGGTTATGTCCTTTATCCCCGCGCGGCTGAGCTGATCGAGGATCACCTCAAGAATAGCCCGATCGCCAACCGGCATCATCGGTTTAGGTAGGATATGCGTATATGGCGCAAGTCTGGTTCCCTTGCCGCCTGCCAAGATAACTGCTTTCATTATTTCCGCCTTAGTTTAATGTATTAAAATTATATAACCTATTTCTTAACCCCAAAGCCCGATAGTTAATGTTTTCGGAAAGCAAATCCTCACAAACCATACTCCTCAGGCTGATAAAGATCGAGATGCTCACCAATCCACCTGATTGTTCGCTGCAAGCCTTCTTCCATTCCGACCGTCGGCTGCCATCCCAGCTCCAATTTTGCCTTGCGGTTGTCCGAGATCAGCCGCAGCACCTCTGATTTTTCCGGTCTGAGCCGGCTTTTTTCCAGCTGGATTTCAGCCTGTTTGCCCATGAGCCTGAAAATCAAGGCAGCTATCGCGCCTATACTGATCTCCTCGCCGCTGCCGAGGTTGTACGTTTCGCCATTCCAGGTATCTGCCTGCGCGGTGAGCAAAAATCCCTCAACGGTATCATCCAGGTAGGTGAAGTCGCGAATGGCATCCAGGTTGCCTAGGCGCACCACGCCTCCTGCCAACGCCTGTGTGATGATCGTTGGGATGACTGCCCGGGTGCTCTGCCCGGGACCGTAAGTATTAAACGGTCGAACAGTCATAGTTGGCAAGCCGAAACTCCGAAAATAACTTTCCACCAATTTGTCAGCTCCGATTTTGCTGGCGGAATACGGCGACTGGCCTTGCAAAGGATGGTCCTCATCAATTGGCACCCGCAAAGCCGTTCCGTAGACCTCGCTAGTCGAGGTGTGAACCAGCTTCGTGCCGCTTTTTCGGCATGCCTCAAGAATATTCAGCGTCCCGAGCAAGTTGGTCTGAACGGTCTCAACGGGATGCACATAGGAATAGGGAATGGAGATAAGCGCGCCAAGGTGAAAAACAATGTCCACCCCCCTTGAGGCTTGCTCAACCGCGCTGAAGTCGCGCAGATCCCCCCGAATAATCTCGATTTTTTTCAGGATATCGGGTTCGAGAAACCTTAGCAGCCCAATTTCTGCTCGCGAAGTGTAGCGCACAAAAGCACGCACGGTTGCGCCGGACTGAACCAGCCTTTCACACAAGCGCGATCCGATAAAACCTCCCCCGCCGGTCACGAGAACGGTTTGATTTTTCAAATTCATGGTCATTGGGATTCCTGTGTCGTAATCTTTTGTATGGACCGCTCCAGAACCCGCACGAGGTCCGGAATAACCACCATCCTGGCGCCTTCCTGCTCGCATATTTTGGCTATCCGTTCCCTGTCCTGATCGGTTGGTTTTGCCATGGAGAAAAAAACCAGACCAATTTGGTATTTTTCAATCAACGTGGGGATGTCCGCGGTGGTACCCAGAACCCGGACCCCATAAGCCTCCATGCGGTGTTTTCGGGTATCGTCATCCACCATGCCAACGATGCCAAATATTTTTGCATAGGCACTGCGTTGGAGCAGCCAGATCGTCATCTCAGCCAGGTTTCCCGCGCCAACGATAAGCACCCGCTCCGCGAATGCTGATTTCGCGCCTCGCAGTAATAACCATCGGTTTGCCATCCCGGTAATCAAGCGATCCTGAAAGCGAACCAAAACAAGCCCGATCAGCGTGGTAATCCCTATCAGCCAGATGAGACTGAACGGCAGCCAGGGATCCGTGATCCAGAAGCGGGTTATGGCGTATACCACGCTCATTGCCACGCCAACAGAAACAGCCAGGTCGATCACATAGACCGGGCTGGCGCTGTCCCATCGAACGCGATTAAGCCCCAACAACAGATTGGTCAGGCTGACGAGCACCGCTATGGTAACTCCCATTACCAGGTAGTTTTTCCATCCGATGTTTATCACCGCGCTTAACCGCCAAACCACACCGGAAAGACCCACGGCAAACGCGCTTACAGCCGTATCAATGAGGAACCACGTGAAGATATGCCTGAAGAAATAATAGAAGAGACCACTAAAAAGCCAATGCTGTTCAACAGAAGTTTTTCGCAAACGAGGAAGCAGCGTGACAATCGTCATCGAAATCACGTCCAGGTCCGTGAAGGGGTTGGTGTTTCGAACATAAAGTTGGTCAAGGCGGATTTTATTGGGGAGTATCGTTTTGAGGTAGTCATCCATAAAACCTGCCCCCTGCAAAAGACTTTCTTCATCGCGGTAAAGCACCGCGGCAGGGCTTGTGATCCCCGGTTTTATGGAGAGAATTTCTTTCTTTATCTCCTCAGGCCAGTTCTTGGCAATGTTGTAATCCTCTGGTCTGGGTCCAACGATGCTCATCTCACCTTTGAGCACATTCCAGAATTGAGGTAGTTCGTTGAGCTTGGTCTGCCTTAGGTATTTGCCAAATGGCGTGACCCGGGGGTCATCTTTTATGGTGATGGGAGACCCGGGATTGTCCTGGTATTCTTCGTACATTGTCCGGAATTTGAGGATTTGAAATCGTTTCTCCCTACACCCCATGCGGTCGCCCCTGAAAAAGACTGGTCCGGGAGACTCATGCTTTATCCGAATAGCGATAAAGAAGAAAACGGGTGAAAGAAGGATTAGAGTGATGGCAGAAACCAGAATATCGCCCAACCGCTTAAGGGCGAACATAAGCGGCATCTTGC
>JAYFQB010000308.1:0-1843 GCA_034927385.1 Anaerolineaceae bacterium
CCTGCCATGCAACTGAAAATCGCAAAAATTATCAACAGCCTGCTGATTGTCCTGACTGTGATTATTCTGGCGTTTGCCGCCGGATATTTCTTTGTCTACAATCGCTATCCCGAGTTTAAGACGACTTACTTAATCATTTTCGCCGTTGTTTCAATCGCGTTGATGGTCTTCTTTAGATGGATGGAAGATGGATGGGACAAACGCGTCATCACCCGCATGGCAAAAGAAGGAAAAGTTGCGCTAGCCAACATCAAGCACTCCGAGCGAGTAATGCATATGCGCGACAGTGTTTTTACCAACTTCTGGCTTTATGAATTTGTGGCGGACTTGGTTACGCCCGAACTTGAGACGCTAAAAGACGTGAAGTTTTGGGAGAAGATGAACGCGGAAACCGATAAAATTCCGAACGGATCGGTTTTTGTGACCTACGACCCCAATAAGCCCACCCAGATCTTTGTGGTGCCAAACGTGTTGATCAGTCAGCTCCCGGAGCTGATGCCCGCCGTCCGCAAAATCGAGGCACACGCGTCCATTCGTTACCTGGACACTTACTACGACAAAGGCATGGTCATTAAAAGCATGAAAGATTCCCTGGCTCAACAGCGCAAAGCAGCCCAGGAAAAAATGCAGAAGGATGGATAAGATGATGAGAATTGGAACTGTCGGCACGGGATTTATCGTTGATGGCTTTATTGACGCGGTAAGCAAAACCGAAAATGTCATGGTAACCTCGGTTTTCTCGAGGACTGAAGAAACGGCGAGGGCTTTTGCCGCCAAGCACAACCTAACAAACTGGCATACGGATCGGGAAGCGTTTCTGAATGATCCCAAGGTGGATGTTGTCTATGTTGCCTCTCCTAATTCGCTGCATTTCCAGTGGTCGCTCGACGCTCTGCAGGCGGGCAAAGGGGTTATTTGCGAAAAGCCCTTTGTTTCGACCCATGCGGAAAGCGAGATCCTGCGCGATCTTGCCCAACAGAAAGGTCTTTTCCTGGTGGAAGCCATAACAGTCCCCCACCTGCCAAACTTTAGAATGTTACCCGATCACCTGCACGAAATTGGTCCGTTAAAGCTGGTGCAGTTGAATTTCTCACAATATTCCAGCAGGCATAAAGCGTTTTTGGAGGGAAAAAACCCGAATGTCTTCAACCCGGCGTTTGCCGGCGGGGCGCTGATGGACATCAACTACTACAATCTGCGTTTTATGCTCGACCTGTTTGGCGAACCTGAAGATGTTCACTATTTCGCAAACCTGGCGCATAATGGAATTGACACTTCGGGTGTGTTAATCATGAAATATCCACATTTTGTGGCTGAGTGTACCGGCGCGAAAGATAGCCGCAGCGAAAATCTGGTTCAAATCCAGGGCGAAAAGGGATACATCAAAGTCCCCAAGGAAACCAGTCGCTGCATGTCTTTTACGGTGGTAAACCAGGAAGGTGAGAAAACCTTCAACGAACAGCCAGAGGAAAATGTGTTGGTATACGAGATGCGCGAGTTTTCCCGTATGTTCCAGGAAAATGACCTGGCAAAAAGAGATGAGTACCTAAACATGACCTGCCGCGCAATGAAATGGCTCGAAAAAGCCCGCAAGAGCGGCGGAGTTTACTTTGAAGGAGAAAAACAGGATGTTCATTAAGTCTACCCGTATTTACACCGAGGATGGTTTACTCGATGGTTGGATGCGCATTGAGGGTGGGAAAATTGTGCAATTTGGAAAGGGCGCGATGGAAGGGGCAGTTGACCTCGGCGATTTGCGCGTAATTCCTGGAGTTTTCGATACCCATATTCATGGCACCCAAGGGTTCACCATGTGGGAAGAAGGTGATAACGGGGATATTGA
>JAYFQB010000352.1:0-3539 GCA_034927385.1 Anaerolineaceae bacterium
CATTCGGGAAATGTATTCAAAATCCAGGATTCGCGTGTTACTTCATCAATTTTGCTCATAGATCTCCTTTTTGTGGTTTCCCCTTTCGGGGTGTTATTTGGTTTTCCGGCAGATGCCTTGCGGTCTGCCTTTTTCTAACCGACTGATTCTCGGTAGAAACAAAGCCTTACTTCGCTTTACTTCTTTTCGTCCGCCTCTTGTTTTTCGAGGCGAATGATTTCACGCACACATGCCAGATCCGTCACGAGGACATTGATGATTCCAGTCCGCAAGGCACCCAACACCGCGGCACCTTTTCGCACGCCGCCAGAAATGGAGATGACCTTCTTTGAATGTTTTAGCTCATCGAGTGTCAGGCTGACAATTCGCTGGTTAAACTCCGGGTAGCACGCGGTACCATGGATGTCGAACGCCTGAGCACATAAAAAGCCAACTGCTCCATGCTCACTTAAGGGTTTGAATTCACGGTCGGTGTCAATCCCAGACCAGAGGTAACTGAGCGTGTCTTTATTAACACCGCCGATTCCTGTTAGGATCAAATCCGCCTTGCGGGCTTTGTCGAGCGCGAAGGCGATCGCGGGTTGCTGCTTGATGAGGCGGCATGCCTCTGGGCTGTCGAGCAGGAGCGGGGCATTCAGAGGGAAACCTGTGGCGCCAAACTTTTCGACCATCGCCCCCAAAAGCCGCGGGATGTTAATAATCGGGTTTTGCATCAACGCGCCGCCGATCACCTGCACGACTTCCAGGTTAAGATACTGGGCAGGTTTCAGCGCGGAGACCATTTGCTCAATTGATTTTCCCCAGGAGATTCCCACGGTTTGGCGAGGTTTCAGAAGCCTGTTGATGTAGTCGGCTGCCCTCTCCCCCATGATGACGCGCATCTGAGATTCGTCATGCCCGTCGGAGTTGAGCACGAAAATATCGTCAAGGTGATACTTGCGCTTAAACATCTGTTCAAACTCGTAGCATCGTTCGCCAAAATGTCGGATATTAAAGGAAACAACGCCTTCTTCGCGGGCAGTTGTGATCAGCCTTGAAACCCTGGAACGTGAGATAAAGAGTTTATCCGCGATTTCCGCCTGAGTCATTTCCTGCTCGTAGTAGAGCGAGCAGACCTCAGCTAATAATTCCAGCTGCTGGGACTTTCTAAGTTCAATAACTTCTTCCGGTGAGAGCATAGCTCCGCCTTTCTGGAATAGTCGGCAACAAAACGGATGCTTATAATATAGCAATTATGTGCGCTTTCTGCAATATACCAGCCATTTATTGCACATTTGTGCAAGTTCTCACTAGTGCCAAAATTATCCTCCGGATAGTTAAATGCCTGCCCCGGAATTGGTTAAGAATTTTCTGTTTTTTTGTGGAATCCACCAAAGAAAAAAACAACCCCGATCTGAACGTTCTCCCGGGGTTGTTTTGGTTAGGTTAGGCTTGTCCTGCTTTCCGTGCCCGGATTTCTTTTACCCTTGGGCTGTCGGGTTTGAGCAGCAGCCAAAGGTGACGTATCACGGCAATTGGCGCACGGGTCGTCATTTTTGGCGCGGCGTATCGCATGACTTCGCGCACTTTCTGGCGGTAACTTGATTTATAACAATGGACCGGGCATTTTGCGCAGACCGGTTTTTCTGGCAGGAACTGGCAGCGTTCCAACTGCTGGAAGGTATAAGCTTCCAGGTCAGCGCAATCTTCACAGAGTCCCTGTTTCTGCCCGTGTTTGTCATGGCAGTACATAGCCACCATGAGTTTTATGGTCGCCTTTTCAGTGTTTAGAACGTTTATCTTCTCCATGGGCAAGCCATTTTAAGGCATTACTGGGTTTTTCGCCAACCATAATCAGAACGTGGCGTGCAGGCACGGAACCTGAAAACTTTAAGAAACCAGTTCCGCCTCAAGCGAGATTTCAACGCCGGCTAACGCTCGCGAAACCGGGCAGCCGAGCTTGGTTGCCTGGGCAATTTCCTGGAATTTTTCGCCGCTGATCCCGGGCACCTGGGCTTTGCACACAAGGTGGCTTTGCGTGATCGTCGCTTTGCCATCCACATTTCGCAAGGCGACATGGGCAGTGGTTTCAATCTTTTCCGGTGGGAAGCCTGCTTCAGTCAGCCCGGCACTAAGCGCCATGGAGTAACAACCGGCATGTGCCGCCCCGAGTAACTCCTCGGGATTGGTGCCTTTTCCCTCTTCAAACCGGGAGGCAAAAGTGAAAGGTCCATCGTAACCAGCAAAATGCATGTTGCCTTTGCCGCCTTTGAGCGTGCCTTCCCAAATTGCGTTTGCTTTTCTATCTGCCATAATCTGTACCTCTTTCTTGTCTGGTTCATGTTCATGATAGCCAAAGCCCGCCGGCAGCGCAATAAAGTGTACAGGCACAAAAAAACCCCCTCGGGGTACCGAGGGGGTTAGGTCAAAAAATGAGGTTAGGAGATCCAGCCGCGCAGGCGCATCGCCTTGACCACTTTGTCGATGCTGACCATGTAGGCTGCGTCGCGTGTGTAGACCTTCTTGCTAAGAGCCATATCCAGAACAGACTTGAAGGCATCTGTCATCTTCTGATTCAGGCGCTCAAGCACTTCTTCGCGGGACCAGTAGAAGTTCTGGTCGTTCTGAACGCCTTCGAAGTACGAAACGGTTACACCGCCAGCGTTGCAGAGGAAGTCGGGGATGACAAAGACGCCATTTTGCTCCAAAACCGTGTCAGCTTCGGGGGTCGTGGGTCCGTTGGCAGCTTCTGCCAGGATCTTGACCTGTTTGCTGATCTTCTGGACGCTTTCGGCGTTGATCTGACCTTCAAGGGCGGCGGGGATGAGCACATCCACATCCTTCGAAATCCAGGCGTCGCCATCTTCGATGAGGTAGCCGGCTTCCTGAGCTTTGACCTTGTTGATGGTGCCGTACTGATCTGTGATGCTCTTGAGGAATACAGGATCCACGCCCTCATCCTTGCTGAAGGTGTAGGATTTCTTGTCTTCGCGATCCCAGCAGGAAACGCAGACAACTTTTCCACCAAGGAACTGGCGGAAACCGATCGAGGCATATTGGGCGACGTTGCCGAAACCCTGGATTGCCGCGGAGGTTTTGGTGGGGTCCATGCCGAGGTGTTTCATGGCTTCGCGGACGGTGAAAATCACGCCAAAACCAGTTGCTTCGGTGCGACCCTCAGAGCCGCCGCCGCCGAGGGGCTTGCCAGTGATGGTGCCGGGGGTGTAATTGCCAACGAGGGTTGAATACTCGTCCATCATCCAGCCCATCATCTGGGGTGTGGTGCCAACGTCGGGTGCCGGGACATCCTGGCGGGGACCAATGTTTTTCCACATGATGCGCACAAATCCACGCACCAGGCGTTCTTTTTCGCCAACAGACAAGGTGGAGGGGTCCACCACAACGCCGCCCTTGCCGCCACCCAGGGGGATGTCGGCGACAGCGCATTTCCAGGTCATCCACATTGCCAAGGCACGCACGGTATCGGCAGTTTCATTGGCAGCAAACCGCAGACCGCCCTTATTTGGACCGCGGGCGTCATTGTGTTGACCCCGGAAACC
>JAYFQB010000162.1:0-3707 GCA_034927385.1 Anaerolineaceae bacterium
TACCAATAACACAGACCGGATTTTCCTTCTGCGAAGCCCCTAAGGAAATATCTAACGGAACTCTAACGTTATTCAGCTTCAGGGGGCAGGTGGCACATGCCGCAGCCAACATTTGGATTCTTGACGATCCCGTGCGAGCGGGAGCACCAGGCTTTAACCCGAATTCGCTTTCCGAACAGAGTTTTCTGGTAATAGGTGGTCAGAGCCATGTTTGGACAGGCGTTGTTTTGCAAGATAACCGGAACAGGACAAGCCTTACATGCTGCCGATGTCCATTCTTTCTTATCCTGAGGATTAATTAACGCGCGGCATTCCTCATAATTACGGCCGCGATAGTAATCCCCATAAAAGAATTTACACTCGCGACCGTCAGGAGTTTTCATGAAAGGCTAAACCCGGGTCAGATACTCACCAGTGCGGGTATCAACACGGATGGTGTCGCCCTCGTTCACGAAGGCTGGAGTTTGCACCTTTAGACCGGTATCGGTGATGACCTGTTTTGTAACACCGGTAGCTGTATTGCCGCGGGCTGACGCTTCGGCAGAAACAACTTTCAAGTCCACACTGGTCGGCAGTTCGATATCAAGTGGTTCTTCCCCGAAGAAAGTCAGCTTAACTTCCATGTTTTCTTTCAGGAAGCCGGCGTAATCCTCAGCAAGATCGTTGGGGATGGCGGGTTGTTCGAAGGTTTCCATATCCATGAAGTAGAAGAAATTCTCATCACGATACAGATATTGAACGTTGTGATAGTCAAGGCGCACGTCCTGCACACGATCCCCTGAGATAAAAGTCATTTCAAGGGTGTTGCCTTTGCGAATATCGCGTGCTTTAACACGTATGGTGGCGCTGCCTCGGCCAGGTTTGTTGTGTGTGTACTCTAATACGCGGTATAAGTTGCCGTCAGTTTGAAACGTCACACCTTTGCGTAAATCATTTACATCGATCATATTATGGAAACCTCTTTTCAGACTAATTAACAGGCGGATTATATAACAACTTGTATCACTCGGCAAGTATCACAATTTGCAGTTTGGGGTTATAACTGAATAATTATTATTTTCCCAAAAATCTCCGCTGGAGGAAGGCATGATAGATATTATTAAAGTTGACACTAAGGCATTAAGAAAAGAATTCGTTGAATTTCAGTATGAGCTTTATAAAGACTGTAAATCATTTGTCCCACCTTTCAAAAATGACATTTATGCCATGATGGATGAAAAGAAACATCCATTCTATGATCATTCAATCTCCGATTTCTTTCTGGCAAAACGCGACGGAAAAGTTGTCGGAAAGATTTCCATGCTGATCAACAAGCCGTTCAACGAGCATCACGGCACGAAAGACAGCGAGTTTTATCTTTTTGATTGCATTGACGATCAGGAAGTCGCAAACGCTTTGTTTGACCTCGCTACACGCTGGACACTGGAACACGGCATGAACCGAATCGTGGGTCCGAAGGGATACGGTCCGCTTGACGGATACGGAATCCAGGTCGAGGGTTTTGAACACCGTCAGATGATGAACATGATGAACTACAACTATCCATACTATCAACGCCTGGTTGAAAATTGTGGGTTTGTGAAGGAAGTTGACTTCGTCTCAAGTTATGTTAAGCTCAGCGAGTTTGTGCTGCCTGAGAAAGTCGAAAAAGCGATCGAGATTGCTAAACGGCGAAATTCTCTAACCGTAAAGGGCTTCAAAAACAAGAAGGAGATTTATGCCTGGAAGGACAAGCTCCGCGAAGCGTACAACAAATCCTTTATTAAAAACTGGGAGTACTACCCGCTGTCATCCCTGGATTTGAAATATTTCATCGACAATGCTTTTGGGTTTGTCATCCCTGAAATTTTGAAGGTCATTTTGAACAAGGAAGGCGAAGTAGTTGGGTTCGTGCTGCCTTTCCCGGATGTTTCAGCAGTGATGCAGAAAAATAAGGGCAAACTTGGACCGATCGAGATCCTGCGGCTGATGATTGCTCTGAACAAAACAGACTGGCTGGACCTCAATGGCATAGGTATTCTTCCCGAGTACCAGGGCATGGGGGGGAACGCTTTGCTGATGGAAGCACTTGGCTCAGCTTCGATTGAGCATCCCCGGTTTGTGCACGCAGAGCTTACTCAGGTTTCCGAAACCGCGACTCAGATGCGGAAGGATCTTGCAAACCTGGGTGTTCGGTTTTATAAGAACCACCGGGTGTATAAGAAATAACTCAGTTATTTAAAAACCGGTCAAAAATACACGCCGCTTGTCAGACAGCGGCGTTATTGTTCCTCTATTCAGCTATAATTGCCAGAAAGAAAAAGCGGGTGATGGGATTCGAACCCACGAATGTTAGCTTGGGAAGCTAATGCCTTACCACTTGGCAACACCCGCAACAGAGTTCTTATTTTATCGCAATTGTCAATTTTTTGAAGGGTTAAAAAGGTTGATATGAAATCCAAAATTAAAGAGACAGAACAATTCATTCAGGGGAGACGTAATTCTTTTACATATGCGTTTTCGGGTTTCCTGTATGTTCTGAAAACTCAAAAAAACGCTTGGCTGCATCTGATCGCGACCGCCATAGTGATTGGTTTTTCTGTTTGGCTGGGATTGGATAAGATGGAGTGGCTTGCGATTTTGTTGGTTATCGGGCTGGTTTGGATGGCAGAGTTCGTGAATACTGCCGTTGAAATCATTGTGGACCTGGCGAGCCCGGAAAAACACCCGCTCGCAAAAATCGGTAAGGATGTTGGAGCAGCATCCGTTTTGATTGCTGCCTTTATTGCCGTGATTATCGGGGTTATTGTGTTTTGGCAGCCGCTGTTGACCAAGTTAGGTTGGTAAGCCCTGAATAAGCTTTTATTTGAAATCATTCCTTAAGGCTTGTATACTGTTGTCAATGTAAACGGAGGACTTAACGAAGATGATTGAAGAACCTATTAATGTAACTGATGCAGCTTTTCAAAAAACCGTAATCGAAAATACTTTGCCCGTGATCGTGGATTTCTGGGCACCATGGTGCGGACCCTGCCGGATGGTGGCGCCGATCCTGGATAAGATCGCCAAAGAAAACGCCGGAAAGTTAATTGTCGCTAAGGTTAACACGGATGAAAATCAGGAATGGGCTGGAAAATATGGTGTTCAGGGAATTCCAACCATGCTGATGCTCAAAGACGGCAAAATTGTTCACCGCCAGGTTGGCGCTTTGCCCGAGCCGATGCTGAAGGAAACTGTTAAGCAGTTCCTTGAAGTCTGCGAAGCACAAAAGTAGATTTTTTTACCGTAAGGCAAGAGGTTGGCATCACTGCCAACCTCTTTTTTGGTTCTGAGTAGCTTCGTTGGTGCGTGCCGTTTTTGAACGCACCAAAGGGACTGTGTCGCCGCATCTGATCGTAACGCTTGTGCCCACCGAGAAGCGGATGAGTAGCGTCCTCGCCGATTACCGAATTTGACCGTTAGGGCTCAATTATTTGCTTTGAAGGATGAAGCCTTCTGCTAGGTCGTGTGCTCGGTCGGGAGACCAGCACAATCTGTTTTCGTAGGGAATGTGACGCGGCATTATTGGTGCGATCAACTGCGGATCGCACCCTTGTATCTTTAAGGGGATTTCAATTACGCTATACATAGAGATCAGCCAGGAAGGTGAGGGTGAATCCGATCGCACCCTAAGGGGCGAACCCTGCAACGTAGAGAGGATCCCCTCACCTATTTCTTCACAAAGGTCG
>JAYFQB010000005.1:0-2380 GCA_034927385.1 Anaerolineaceae bacterium
TAACCTTGCAGCGTCTGGCGGAGCTCATGTTCCGCCGGTTCCACCAGGATTGACCCATCGGGAAAAAGAATCGTCGGCACGCTGCGGCTGCCTCGGTTTGTATTTAGGACGAATTTTTCGCCTTTTTTGCTCTTGTCAATATCAACCCAGACGTAAGGGGTTAGGGTTTCTTCGAAGACGGCTCTGCTCTGGCGACAGTCCGGACACCAGGTTACGCCGTAGACGGTAATTTCATCCCTCAGTTCTGGAAAAGCAGTCTCGTCCACCAGATCTTCCTTCCTGAAAAGATGGTTAACTAACCGTTGTAGGTATCGCGCAGCCACTGCCCAACCAACCAATACTGGAAGTCACGCCCGTGATAGGTATCCACAGCTCCAACTATGCTGTAGATCAGGGCGGCAATCGGGATCAGGGCTAACAGAAGCGCCAAGAAAAGACCAAAGAGACCGACACAGACCAGCACCAGTGGGGTTGAGACGAGCGCCACGATCCCAGCCAGGATAGCAGCGCCAAAGAAAAAGACGAGCTGGAATACAACTGCCTGCAGGCTCTGGTAAGCCACGTAGCGGGAGCGGTCTTTATAAGCGAAATGAATGATCAGCGCGGGCACCAGACCCAAAAAACCTGTCACCAGGTTGAGCAGGATGGAAAGGTGGGCAAACATTGCCAATGTGTTTTCTTCGCTGGTTGACAGCGCGGGTTGTGAGCCTGTGGGTTTTGGTTCCGGCTCGACATCGATCGGGTCAACTGTCACGAAATCTTGAGAGTCAGTCATGATTCACCTCAATTCAGATTTGCTTAAGCTTAACACAAAGTGGGAATTTCGGCGGAAGAGAGAGGGTGATTGAAGAAAAAACCGGGCGCGAAGTTAGCTTGTGTTAGAATCTTTGGCATGAACGAACGAATCATCTTCATGGGATCGCCCGATTTTGCCATCCCCAGCCTGGATGCGTTACATGAGAAGTTTGACGTCATCGCGGTGGTGACGCAGCCGGATCGACCTTCGGGCAGGGGACGCACGCTGACGGCTTGCGCGGTGAAAAAACGCGCGTTGGAGCTTGGCTTGCCCGTGCTGCAGCCGGTTTCCCTACGCAAACTCGGAGCAATCACTGAGCTGGCGGAGTTCAAACCGACTCTGATTGTGGTCGCGGCTTTTGGGCAAATTCTGCCGAAGATGGTGCTTGAGATGCCCGCGAAGGGTTGCGTTAACGTGCACGCCTCGCTGCTACCCAGGTGGCGGGGCGCTTCGCCGATACAGGCTGCGATCGCGGCAGGCGATACTGAGACTGGCGTGACGATCATGATGATGGATGAGGGGCTGGATACCGGTTCGATCCTGGCACAGCGCGTGGTGCCGATCCGACCGCGGACCAACGCGGAGGAACTTTCGCGGCAGTTGGCTTTTCTCGGAGCCCAGGCACTGCTTGAGGTGCTGCCATCCTATTTGAACGGAATGTTGGCGCCATTGCCCCAGGATGGCAGCGCGCAGACTTACGCGCCGATGCTAAATAAAGGCGAGGGGGAACTGGATTTTTCAAGGTCCGCCCTCGAGCTGGACCGCAAGGTACGGGCGTTTTACCCCTGGCCTGGGACGTTCTTCACGCTGGACGGTAAACGGGTGAAGGTGCTTGAGGCACACGTGCACGACAGTTTCGCCAGCGAGGCAGGCGAGAGGTTTGTGATTAATGGGTTGCCCGCAATTGGCACGAGTGAGAGTTTTTTGGTATTTGACACCCTGCAGCCGGAAGGGAAAAAGCCAATGACCGGGCAGGCATTTCTCAACGGTCAACCCGGCTGGCTTGAGCCTCAGTAGCCATTATGTGGCTTGATAGGTCAGCAGCAGTAGTGTGCGATCTTCTGTTGATCGCACCACTAAACTTCATTCCGCAATAGTATCGGTGCGTTCAAAAAAGAACGCACCCGAAGCGCAATTTTGCTAACCCGGCGGATTGGTGAAAAGCGCACCAATCTCGCCCTACAGGATGCGATATTTTCCGAAAACATGACATGCCCGCGTGCATAATTGGTAGGGCGAGATTGACCCTCATTTGGTCAATCCGCCGAACGCGATTTTACTCACCCGGCGGATTGGTGAAAAGCACACCAATCTCGCCCTACAGGATGCGATTTTTGCCGATAACGTGAAACGCCCGTGTGCAAAAATGGTAGGGCGAGATTGACCCTCATTTGGTCAATCCGCCGAACACGATTTTGCTAACTAGGCAGTGAATAGCCCCACATCGAGATCAACGTAATCGTATTTGATGATTATGACTTTGTTCGGCAGGGTCTTTGCTTAATCCTGTGTGGAAAAATATTTCCGCTTCCACTCGTAGAGCAGGTTCAATGCCTGGATCGGCGAGAGGGGTTCGAGGTCAAG
>JAYFQB010000218.1:0-2895 GCA_034927385.1 Anaerolineaceae bacterium
TTTGAGCTTCTCAAAACCTTCTCGCAGGAACAGGGGCTCAAAGTCGGCACGGTTATGTGGCCCATCCGAACCGCCCTCTCCGGGCAGGAAACCTCTCCGGGCGGTGCCACCGAACTCGCGGCTCTGCTTGGAAAATCCGAATCCCTCCGCCGCATCAAGCTCGGCTCAAAAATGCTGATCTAATTTGAGTGCTTCCTGCAAATGGAATCATCCAACAAACAGCAGCTTTTCAGCTCCCAGCCAGATTCCGCGGAGGAATGTGTAAAAATTTCGTAAGAATTTCCTACTCGGGCTTGACTTCCCGCTCCGGAATGCGTATCATATCTTAGCACTCATTCTAAGTGAGTGCTAATTCTTAAATGAAAACTACGGAGGAACCTCATGTCAATTTCTATGCGACCTTTAGGAAGCCGGCTCGTGATTGAACCCATCGAGCAGGAAGACGTAACCGCTGGCGGCATCGTGCTGCCCGAAACCGCGAAAGAAAAACCCCAGAAGGGTAGTGTTTTAGCGATCGGTCCTGGCGACCGAGATGATGCTGGCAACCGCATTCCCCTGGACGTCCAGGTTGGCGATACAGTGTTGTTTGCCAAATATTCCGGCACCGAGATTAAATACAACGGCAAGAAACTGTTAATCATGCGCGAGAGCGACGTCCTCGCGATTCTGTAAGATTATTGGAACAAGGAGATTTTACTTATGGCTAAACAATTAGTTTTTGGAGATGAAGCACGCCGATATCTGAAGAATGGCGTCGACGCGGTCGCGAACGCGGTCGCAACCACCCTCGGTCCCAAGGGACGCAATGTCGCCCTCGACCGCAAATACGGTTCTCCCACCATCACCCACGACGGCGTGACGGTTGCGAAAGAAATTGAACTCGAAGATCCCTACGAAAACATGGGTGCCCAACTGCTCAAGGAAGCTGCCACAAAAACCAACGATATCGCTGGCGATGGCACCACCACCTCCACGGTTCTCGCCCACGCGATCGTCAGCGAAGGTCTCAAGAACCTTGCTGCCGGCGCCAACCCCATGCTGCTCAAGCGCGGCATCGAAGCTGCTGCCAGGTCTGTTTCTGATTCCATTCTCAAACAGGCAATCGGCATCACCACCAAAGCCGAAATCGGCAATGTTGCCACCATTTCCGCCCAGGATGAGCAGATCGGCTCCCTGATCGCCGATGTTATGGACAAAGTCGGCAAAGACGGCGTCATCACTGTTGAAGAATCCAAGGCGCTTGAATTCGAAACCGAATATGTGGAAGGTATGCAGTTCGATCGCGGCTACATCAGCCCCTATTTCGTAACGGACACCGAACACATGCTGGCTGAAATCAGTGATCCCTACATCCTGATCTACGACAAGAAGATCTCTGCCGCAAACGACATCGTGCCCCTGCTCGAAAAAATGGTCCAGGTCGGCAAGCGCGACATCGTCATCATCGCTGAAGACGTTGACGGCGAAGCCATCGCGGCACTCGTCCTGAACAAAATCCGCGGCGTTTTGAACGTGGTCGCGGTAAAAGCCCCCGGCTTTGGCGATCGCCGCAAGGCTATGCTGCAGGATATCGCCATCCTGACCAACGCTTCCGTTATCTCCGAAGAGACCGGACGCAAGCTGGAAAACGCCACCATTGAAGATCTTGGCCGTGCCGAAAAGATCACGATCGACAAAGACAACACAACGATCGTGGGCGGCAAAGGCGACACCAACGCCATCAAGGGTCGTATCGAACAGATCCGCGTTGAGATCGACAACACCACCAGCGATTATGACCGCGAGAAACTCCAGGAACGTCTGGCGAAACTCTCCGGCGGTGTTGCCATCATCCGTGTTGGCGCAGCCACCGAAACCGAGCTCAAAGAAAAGAAACATCGCGTCGAAGACGCTCTCTCCGCAACCCGCGCGGCTGTCGAAGAAGGTATCGTCCCCGGCGGCGGTGTGGCTCTTGTGAACGCTGTGGAAGCCCTCAAGGATATGAAGCTCGAACAGGAAGATGCCCAGATCGGCATCAACATTGTCCGCAATGCGCTGACCGTTCCAATGAAGAAAATCGTGGAAAATGCCGGCAAAGATGGCTCTGTGGTCGTTGAAAACGTCCGCCAGCGTCAGGCTGAGCAGGGCAACAACCACATCGGCTTCAACGTGCTCTCCGAGGAATACGGCGACATGGTCAAACTCGGCGTGATTGATCCCGCCAAGGTCACCCGCGGCGCGCTCGAAAACGCGGCTTCCATCGCAGCCATGATTCTGACCACCGAAGCTCTGATCACCGACATCCCTGCTCCCGAAGGCGCGGCTCCTGCCATGCCCCAGGGTGGTGGAATGTACTAAACCGATCAGGATTCAAACCTATCAAACAGGCTGGCGAATATCTCGCCAGCCTGTTTTTCTTTTGGTCAAAACAACCGCAATTAAAAAAATTAGCGGCTTTTCAGCCGCTAATCTGAGGCACGAAAGAATGGTTATTTTTGTTCTGGGGTGTAATCCAGAGTCTGAATCAAGTCCAGCAGGCGATTCCTAAGGGTTGGGTAGGAAAGCCCGTAGACATCTTCCATGCGGTTTAGTTTTCCTTCGCAGGTTACAAAGGTGAGCAGAAAGGTGCGTTGTTCCTCGCTTAACCGGTGCAGCGGGTCCGCTTCGGGCACAAATTCACCCTCAACGGTAATGTCGCACTCGGGACAATAATATACCAGCACGTTCATCGGACCGTGACATACTGGGCAACGAATAGGTAATTTAGACATGGTGCCTCCAGGAACGAATAGTTATACATACATAGTACAACTTTAATCAACGAAAGTCAAACGCGTATATAGTTTTTCTCAGTTTTACTTACATTTATCTCTCCATTTGGACGCTTTTCCTTTGAGAACCGTTTAGGTTGCCCGT
>JAYFQB010000325.1:0-2910 GCA_034927385.1 Anaerolineaceae bacterium
CGAAAAAGAACAAAATCTCTAAAAGTACTTGACGTGACGTACTACGTCTGATATAGTAATTACAACGACACACGTATTACTGTTGGAAAGGAAAAGCGATGATCAGCAGCGATGTCATTCGAGGTTACACTGACACAATCATCTTGTCACTGTTGCGCAATGAGCCTGGCTATGGATACGAGATCTCACGGCAGATCAGTGAGATTACCAATCAGAAATATGTGATGCGCGAAACCACCCTATACTCTGCCTTCAACCGCCTCGAGCAAAACGGATACTTGCGCTCGTTCTATGGCACTGAAAGCAATGGAAAACGCAGAACCTACTATGAAATCACCCAGGAAGGAAAGGCTTATCTAACGGAAAAGCTTGATGAATGGGAACTAACTAAAGAAATTATTGGAAAAATAATCCGGTAAGGAAGGAATAAATGGAAGCAATCAAATCTTATTTAGAGAATATGTTTTTACATTTGCCCAAAACCGCTGAGGTGATGCGAGCAAAGGAAGAATTGGCTCAAATGATGGAGGATAAATATAGCCAGCTCCGAAGTGAAGGGCGAACCGATAATGAAGCAGTTGGGCAAGTTATATCCGAATTTGGCAATCTTGAGGAATTGGCTGAGACCCTTGGCATTCCCCAGGAGGTCAGGGACCTTGAGGCTGACACCAAAGATATCGCGTTGTCCGACGCGGAAGTCGAGCGCTACCTACAGGTTTCCAAAGAGACCGGCAAGCGGATAGCTCTGGGCGTAGGGCTCATCCTGCTGGGTGTCGCAAATCTCATCTTCCTGAATGCCCTGGCAGAGCGTGGTTATGTAGCGGAAAAAATTGCTCAAGCTGCTGGCGTTGGCGGGCTTCTGCTGATGATCGCGCTGGCAGTCTATATCTTCATCATGGCTGGGGTCAAAAGCGGAAAGTATGAGAACCTTGAAACCACCATCGTGAAAATTGACCCCTACCTTCATGACCGGATTGTCCAAATGAAGGAAGACTATCGCCCCGACTTTGCCCGTCGGATTGCGGGTGGTGTTGGGCTTATTTTGTTGAGCGTGGTCGCGCTGGTGACGGTTGCGATCCTGGAAGTTGGCGGCGAATTTGCAGTGATGCTCTTAGTTTGTGTTCTCTTGTTGGCTATAGGTTCTGCTGTGGGACTGTTCATTTCTGCTGGATCAGAAATGGAAGCCTATGACAAGCTGCTCAATGAAGGCGATTACACCAAACAGCACAAAGCCGAAAACAGCTTTGCCGGAAAAATCAGTGGACCTTACTGGCTGTTGGCGGTTGTAATTTACCTCACCTGGAGTTTCATCACGAACGACTGGGGCAGCACCTGGATTGTTTGGCCCATCGCTGGGGTTTTGTTTGCGCTGATTTCCGCGGTTTCCTCATTAATAACGAAGCGGTAATAGACCAAAAAAAGACCGGTAATGTTGAAACAGCACCGGTCTTTTTTTTCGATTGGTCAAATACGAACTAGCAGCAGTCAGACGAACAACCGTCTCCGCAGTCAGATCCACACCCCTCGCAGCCGCCGTAATGCAAATGTCCGGCAGCCTTTTCTTCTTCTGTCGCGGGGCGAACAGAAAGGACGGTCACTTTGAAGTGCAGGTCCTTGCCAGCCATTGGGTGGTTGAGGTCGAGCTCAACGCTGTCTTCAGAAAGCGCGGTAGCGACACCCTGAAAGACATGCCCGGCGGCATCGCGCAGGCGCATCGCCTCACCAAGGTGAATCTCAAAATCAGCGGGGAATGACTCCCGGCTGACAGTAATAACCGAATCGGGATCAAACTCGCCATAAGCATCTTCAGCTTTTGCGATAACCTCGAGCGTGTCGCCGACTTTTGCGCCGGTCAGAGGATCTTCGAGCCCAGGGATTATATTGCCGTGACCGTGAAGGTATTCCAGCAGGTCCGACTCAACTTCTTCGCCTTCCACATTGAGATTGTAGGCAATCTGAACGACGTGATCATTTTGGATGGTATCCAACTTTTTTTCTTCCATTTTTCTCCATTTTCCAGGCGGGGATGTCCTCCCGCGCCGCATGATTATAACAGACTGCCGACGAGGAAAAGGCTTAAGCGTTCGGCAAAGGCTGATTTTAATAAAACATTTATTGAATCTGCTCCTACAGGGCTTTGACAGGCTCTTAAAAACCAGCTAAAATCCTGCTTATTGAAAAACATTATCAATAAGGTTGATATGAACTGGCAGCATATTCTGACACAAAATGGCTATCGTGTTTCGGGACCGCGTAAACTCGTGATGCAGGCGCTCCAAAACAACGCGCAACCCAGGACTCCGCTTGAAATCTACCAGGCTCTCTCCCATTCCGGCAAAGCCTTGGGGATGGCAAGTGTCTATCGGGCTTTGGAGCTGTTGGCGCAGCTTGGGCTTGTTTGTGTGGTTTACAACCCGGATGGCAGTGCTGGTTATGTGGCTGGCGAAGGCGGACATCATCACCATATCGTCTGCCAGGAATGCCACAAAGCAACGGCGTTTGCCGGTTCCGAAGACCTGACCAGCCTCATCCGGCAGGTGGAGCAGGAAACGAATTATCGTGTCAGAGATCACCTGCTGCAGTTATATGGAATTTGCCCGGCTTGCCAGAAAAAATCGGCTGATTCGGTGGAGGAAAATTGAAAAAAAACCTGTTCATCAGCCTGTTTTTGATGATCGCGCTTTCGGCATGCGCCAGCCCCGTAGGCAGTGATGGATCCGAAAAATTAGCCATCAGCGTCAGCATCCTGCCGCAGCAATGGTTTGTGGACCAGATTGGCGGGGACCGGGTTCGCACCCAGGCGATGGTGGGCAGCGGGGATGACCCCCACACCTACGAGCCAACCCCCCATCAAATGACCGATCTGGCTACATCCAGGCTCTACTTTACCATTGGAGTTGAGTTTGAATC
>JAYFQB010000256.1:0-3904 GCA_034927385.1 Anaerolineaceae bacterium
GGACCCCCAGGCTGACTCTTTACGATCGCCAGCGATGGTTATCCTCAATTTCGATGCCAAGCAGGTCCTAATTGGCAACACCCGCTACGCTGGAGAAATTAAAAAATCCGTCTTCACTTTTATGAATTACCTTTTGCCCAAGAAAGGAGTTCTGCCTCTGCACTGTTCAGCAAATAAAGGGCATGACGGCAGCGTCGCTCTGTTCTTTGGGCTGAGTGGAACCGGAAAGACCACGCTTTCTTCCGACCCCGAACGCGCCCTGATAGGCGACGATGAACACGGCTGGAGTGAGACGGGCATGTTCAATTTTGAGGGTGGATGCTACGCCAAAACCATCCGCATCAATCCGAATTACGAACCCCTGGTCTGGTCGGCTATCAATCGTTTTGGCTGCCTGATCGAAAACGTGCCCCTTGATGAGAACCATCATCCTGACTTTGATTCGAGCGAGATCACCGAAAACACCCGCGCGTCCTACCCACTCGAATTCATTTCAAACTACGAGCCATCCGGTATGGGCGGACATCCCAACCACATTTTCTTTTTGACTGCCGACGCGTTTGGGGTTATGCCCCCGCTCGCAAAGCTGAGCAATGCTCAGGCGATGTATTACTTCTTGAGCGGTTACACCTCCAAATTGGCAGGCACAGAACGCGGCCTTGGCGATAAACCCCAGGCAACTTTCTCAACCTGCTTTGGCGCGCCTTTCCTGCCGCTCAAGCCTACTGTATACGCTGAGTTACTTTCCAAAAAACTGACCCAGCACGGAACTCAGGTTTGGCTGCTTAACACCGGTTGGTCGGGCGGCGCCTTCGGCACTGGCAAGCGTATTTCGCTGCCTTTGACCCGTGCGATGATTTCTGCAGTCCTGAGCGGCGAGTTGGATCAGACTCCTACCCACACCCATCCCATTTTCGGCGTGGAAATTCCCGATGAAGTCACAGGAGTTCCGCAGGAAGTTCTTAATCCGGAGCGATCCTGGAGCGAACCGCATGCGTACATGGAAGAGGCATCCTCGTTGGCGAAGCAATTTGCCAGGAACTTCGAGAAATACCGCGATTCGGTTTCGCTTTCAGTGGCTGAAGCAGGACCCAAAACTGATTAATCTTTCTGCATGATTGGAGGTTTAATGGACAAGTTTGTAATCAACGGGGGAAGACCGCTATACGGAACAATGCAGCCTTCGGGCAATAAGAATGCTGCATTACCGATGATGGCTGCCTGCCTTCTGACTGAGGAGCCTGTCATCCTGCATAACATGCCCAATATCAAAGACACGCAAACAATGCGAAAACTTCTCGAGAGTCTGGGTATGGAAATTGAAGTGATGGAGAACTCCTCTTCCTGGAGATTGCAGGCGAAGAGTATTACCCCTTCTGATCTCGACCCCGACCTATGCCGCCAGATCCGCGCCTCTATCCTGATCGCGGGACCGATGATCGCTCGCTTTGGTGACCTGGAACTGCCCCCACCTGGTGGTGATGTAATCGGTCGCCGCCGGGTGGACACGCACGTGCTCGCCCTCGAAAAACTTGGCGCGAAATTCCGATTTAATGGCGTTTTTGATTTCAAGGCAGAGAAACTCCAGGGTGCTGATATCCTCCTTGATGAGGCAAGTGTTACCGCAACTGAGAACACAATCATGGCAGCGGTGCTTGCCAAAGGTACAACCACCATTCGCAATGCAGCATCTGAACCGCACATTCAGGAGTTATGCAAGATGCTCAACGCGATGGGCGCAGGGATCCAAAATATCGGCTCCAACACACTCGTTATCGAGGGAAAAGACCGGCTCCACGGTGCCGAAGTTACGATTGGCCCGGACTATCTCGAAGTAATCAGCTTTGTTGGCGCTGCTGTGGTGACCCATGGAGAAATTCGCATTAAAAACACGGGTGTTGAGCACCTTTCCATGATAAAAATGGTCCTCAGGCGGCTTGGTGTAGATATGATCTTTGTCGGCGATGACATTCTCGTCGGTGCAAACCAGCGACTTGTGATTGAACCAGACCTCGGCAATGCCATTCCGGAAATCAGTGTCATGCCCTGGCCCGCCTTTCCCACAGATCTGATGAGCATAGCGATTGTGATAGCCACCCAGTCGACCGGAACCATCCTCTTCCACGATTGGATGTACCCGAGCCGGATGTTCTTCACAGACAAGCTGGTTTCGATGGGAGCCCAAATCGTCTTGTGCGATCCACACCGCTGCATCGTCAACGGACCGACGCGATTAAACGCGGAAAAGCTGGATAGCCCCGATATTCGGGCTGGAATTGCGTTGGTGCTTGCCGCGCTTTCCGCCAATGGCAGGTCAACCATCCGAAACGTTTCCCAGATCGATCGAGGGTATGAAAGGATAGAACAAAAACTGCGCGAACTCGGCGCGGATATAAGCCGGGAAGTTGCGTGAGATGACGAAAAAGGGACAGCCAATAAGCTGTCCCTTTTTTCTCAGGCAGCCTTGGCAGACTGCTTGACAAGCGGTATGCAAGTAGTATTATTTGATTCACCTTTGTAAACTGAGAAAGAGTAGAATATGATGACGACTCCGGTGTCTGCCGGTTTTAATGATGTAAAACAAAAGCTGACGAATGAGCAGCTTTTTGAATCCCTCGAAACCGGGCTTCAGGGGCTGGCCAGCCAGGAAGCCGCGGAAAGGCTTTCCCAAATTGGGAAGAATGAGCTTCAGGAAGTGAAAGGCAAACCGCTCATCCTGAAGTTCGTAGCACAGTTCACACACGTCATGGCGATCATGCTTTGGGTAGCCGGTATCGGCGCGATTATCGCTCAAATGCCTGAGCTGGCAATTGCGGTTTGGGCAGTTAATATCATCAATGGACTTTTTAGTTTTTGGCAGGAATTCCAGGCTGAAAAAGCCACTGAAGCATTGAAAAAAATCCTCCCTTCGTATTCCCGTGTCATGCGCGATGGTGAGGTCCAAAAGATCCTTAGCGTGGATATCGTTCCAGGCGACTTGCTCTTTCTGGAAGAAGGAGAGAGCATCTCCGCGGACGCCAGGCTCATAAATACCGCTGAATTGCGCGTCAATCAGTCAACCCTAACCGGCGAGTCTCGCCCTGTAAACCGTTCCGCGGAACCGGTTTCAGGTGAGGGTTTGACCGAAGCTGAAATGTCTAACCTGATTTTTGCCGGGACGTTCGTTGCCGCTGGTTCAGGTAAGGCGATTGTTTATGCCACGGGTATGAACACTGCGTTTGGTCGTATCGCCCGCCTTACCCAGGAAGTTGGCGACGACCTCAGCCCTTTGCAAAAAGAGATGCAGTCTGTCACCAAGATTGTCACTCTGCTGGCGGTCAGTGTCGGTGTTGTCTTCTTTTTGTTGGCTAAATTCTTTGGCCACATTGATTGGGTGAAAAGTTTCATTCTTGCGCTTGGGATGATTGTCGCGTTTGTCCCTGAGGGGCTCGAACCAACCGTTACGCTTTCGTTGGCAATGGCTACCAAACGAATGGCAAAACGCAACGCCCTGATCAAAAAACTAAGCGCTGTGGAAACGTTAGGCTGCACGACGGTTATTTGCACTGACAAAACCGGCACCCTGACCCAAAACGAGATGACCGTGCAATCTGTTTGGCTGCCCACACTCGAAAATGGGAACCTGCTCGGGCGTGAGATCATGGTTGCCGGAACTGGTTACGAACCGCTTGGCGAGTTGTCAGAAAAAAAGGAACCGGTTATCGCCAGAAATGACCCCTCACTCTTGCGCCTCTTTCTGACGATGGCACGCTGTAATACCGCGAAACTTGTTGCTCCAAACGCGGAAAGCACGCGATGGGGAGTTATTGGCGATCCGACTGAGGCAGCTCTTTTGGTAGTTGCCGGAAAAGCTGGGTTAGCGAAGGATGAAATTCAAGGTGACATCGTCGCCGAGCTTCCCTTT
>JAYFQB010000231.1:0-4169 GCA_034927385.1 Anaerolineaceae bacterium
ATTCAACTTTGGAGCTTTCTTTCTCTGGATACAAAATGAATACTCCTTCGCTTAATCAGCGTTGTTAATAGTTTATCATTTTTCATAAGTGCTATAGGCAAGTTGCCATCCATGCAATCTTTTTGAGGGTAGTACCATGCATCATTACTCCGTTTACAGCCAATTAGCGGTTAAAATAAACCGAACATGAAAGGATTGCTGATGGAATACAGAAAATTTGGTAACACAGGTCTGAAGGTTTCCGCTCTGGGGTTTGGCTGCATGCGGTTTCCGACTTTGGATGGCGATAACGCAAAAATTGACGAGCCACTCGCAACCGAGATGCTGCGCGGAGCGATTGATCAGGGGCTAAACTATGTGGATACCGCCTTTCCTTACCACATGGAACAAAGCGAACCATTCGTGGGGCGCGTGCTCCGGGATGGTTATCGCGAAAAGGTTCTTCTGGCAACCAAAATGCCGTCCTGGCTGGTTAAATCTCCGGAAGACCTTGAACGAATTTTCAGCACACAGCTTGAGCGGCTCCAGACGGACCATATTGATTGTTACCTGCTGCACGCGCTGAATGCCGCCCATTGGGATAATTACCTCAAGATCAACGTCTTTGATTGGGCGGAACGAAAGCTGAGCGAGGGTTCAATCCGCCATCTTGGGTTCTCATTTCATGACCGTTATGAGGTCTTTAATCGAATCTTGAATGGCTATGACAACTGGAGCTTCTGCCAGCTTCAGTATAACTACATGGATGTCAACGAGCAGGCAGGTCGGCGCGGCGTGATTGAAGCCGCGGAAAAAGGGCTTGGGGTGATCGTCATGGAACCGCTGCGGGGTGGCAAGCTGGCAGTGCAAACCCCGCCAGCACGGGTTGCTGAAGCCTTCAGCACCAGCCAACGCCAATGGACAATGGCGGAATGGGCTCTTCAGTGGCTTTGGGATCAACCGGAAGTGTCCCTGCTGCTCTCAGGCATGTCCACCATGGAGCAGGTTGAACAAAACCTGCAAAGCGCGTCGAGGTCAGGAATTGGCAGTCTGAGCGAGGAAGACCGCGCGACAATCAGCCGGGTTCAACAAGCCTGGGCTGGATTGGCACCTGTGCCCTGCACGGGATGCGAATATTGTATGCCCTGCCCCAACGGCGTCCAGATCCCACGTATTTTCAAGCTCTACAACGAATCGGTCATGTATGACCGTCAGGAGAGAGGAAAAGAAACCTACCAAAGGGAATTCGCGGAAGATCAGAGAGCGGATATGTGCGTTGAATGCGGTCAATGTGAGATCCTTTGCCCGCAGAGCATTCAAATCATCCAGCAGTTGAAGGATGCCCACGCGTACCTCATGGGAGAGCCCCGGTGATGCTGCAGACCCCGGCTGAACCAGCAAAACGAGATGACCGACCGTGGATCATCCTTTGCGTGTCGGTTTTTCTGGCGATTCTTATTGTTTGGCTGCGGTTTACTCCGGCGGGCTTTTGGGGAAAGCTGCGCGCGCTTGGCTATGCCGTCTGCCATCAACTGGAGGAACGCTCCTTTTGCGTTCATGGGGTCTGTTCGCCGCTATGCGCCCGCTGCACCGGCATGTACCTGGGGGCGATGCTCTCACTAGGCTACCAGGCTTTTCAGGGACGAAAGGCGAAGTTTCCCCCGGTTTGGGTGATTGTGGTTTTGGTGCTCCTGTTTGGCTGGTTTGGGGTGGACGGAATCAACTCGTTTCTTCACCTTATCCCAAACTTTAAATTCCTTTACGAGCCATCCAACCTGCTCAGATTGATCACTGGCACGGGTGTTGGGCTTGGGATCGGCACATTGCTGTATGTCTTGTTCAACGGGACATCCTGGAGCAACTGGGTTGACGAATCACCTTTCCAAAGGTGGTATGCATTCCCAGGTTTGCTCGGTTTGGCGGCTGCCCTCGTGTTACTGATCCAGACGAATCACCCATGGATCATCTACCCAGTGATGGTGATTTCTGGTTTGGGTATCTTCCTGGTTTTGAGCAGCGTCTACACCGTAGTGGCGTTGATGATTCTTCGGAGAGAAGCCGCCCAGTTGTATTGGCGTGAGATGATTCTGCCGATTCTGATGGGCATGACAATCGCCCTGTTACAAGTACTTGTCACGGCATGGCTAAGGTTTGCATTAACGGGCACGTGGGATTCGTTAAACCTCTGATTTTCTACTGTCATTCAGCTTAAGACTGGCTATAATTTAGTTGTTGAACTAATAAGGAAGGAAGTAATGACAGAAGTTATAAGTGGAATTCTTGGCGCCTTTGGTTTGTCGGTTTCAGCGGGGCTGAACGCGTACATTCCATTGCTGGTTGTTTCGCTGTTGGCAAAGTTTACGGACCTGATTGAGCTGGCAAAGCCCTGGGACGCTCTGGAAAGCTGGTGGACGATCGGTGTGTTGGTGGTGTTGGTTGTGATCGAAGCCATCGCGGATAAGGTCCCGGTGGTTGACCACGTTAATGACGCCATCCAGACTTTCATCCGACCGACCGCTGGCGCGATTCTCTTCGCCGCAAGCGCCAGGTCCATCACGGAAATTCATCCGGTTCTTTCGCTGATTTGCGGATTGTTAGTGGCGGGATCGGTGCATGCCGCAAAGTCGGTGATCGCAAGACCCGCGGTGGATGTTGCTACCGCGGGGGTTGGCACGCCCGTTGTGAGCACCATTGAGGATATTTTTGCCGCCATTATCTCGGTCTTATCCATTCTGATTCCAATTCTGATGGTGATCATCGTGTTTCTGACCATATGGTTGATTGCTACTTTTATCAACCGACGGCGTAAACCAGGCACAGACTAAAACATGTTATAAAGGAGCCTAAAAATGACGGAACAAAATCACACAAACCAGGAACCGCCGGCGTCTCCCTGGGCTATTATCAGTCTTATCGGCGGAATCGCCAACTTCGTGGGGTTTCCCTTTTGGGGTGCGGTGGCTGCGCTGGTAACCGGATATGCCGCGAAAGCGGAGATCCAGAAAAGTAATGGTCGGGTTGGCGGTGAGCGTCTTGCAAAAGCTGGATTGATCCTTGGCTGGGTTGGATTAGGCTTGGGATTTCTTGTGATTTGCTTAAGCGTGTTGATGTTTCTGGGATTTTTTGGCGGGATCGCCTTTTGTGGTCCGCTCAGTGAACTTATAAATTCTGCACGATAGAGAGGTAATTTATGGAAGATCAAAGCTATCAAACTTATACTGATACAAAAACGCCGAGCCCGACACCGCTGTACACCGAGCAACCAAAAAAGAAAAGCAACACCTGGTGGATCGTCCTCCTGGTGATCTTGTTGCTCTTGTGCTGCTGCTTGGTAATTGGCGGGGCGGTCGTGTTTTTCATGGTTGCCAGCGGTCAATATCGCATCGACTGGGGAACATTTACTCCCCTATTGAACTTTGTTTAGTCCTGTCTTAACTACACTGGCGTAAAACATATAGAACATTGTTAGGATCACAAAACGCTAGCAAAATTAGCCAATAGAAACTAAGTAATGATGAGTTCAGTCTTTGGTCTGCTACGTATATAACCAGAGATTTAAGTAAAACAGTGTAGCTGTGCATTTGACTAGGAGATAAGTAATGTGTGAGCTAACTTTCTTGCGACATGGTGAATCAGAAGGGGTGCAGGATAATATCCTTCAAGGGCATATTGATCTCCAGTTAACCGAGAAAGGAAGAAATCAAATTCGTAACTTGTCAAATTATTGGATGAGAAACGGACAAACATTCGATTCAATCATAACCAGTCCACTTAAAAGGGCTAAAGAAACGGGTGAGATTGTGGCTTCTTGTTTGCACATCTCGGAAGTTTGCCAGGATATGCTATGGATTGAGCGTAATTTTGGTGCCGGTGAAGGTGTGAAATTACAGCAAATCACGGACTGGTATCAGCCCCAAACTATGCCAACTGTTTTTGAGCCTATCTATGATTCAGGTGAAACAGAATGGCAAGTTCATATGAGGGCAGGGAAAGCTATCAATCAACTAATGTTGTGCAAAAAGAAAAACCTTTTGATTGTTTCTCACGGTAATATTATTAATGCAGCTCTTCATTTGATCATTGGCGTTTTACCTTCTGGTCGTACCTTACCGATTGAGTTTGCACTTGAGCCTGGATGTTATGCAAAAGTCAGATATCGCTCTGATACTGGCAGATGGAGTTTAGTTACC
>JAYFQB010000128.1:0-1935 GCA_034927385.1 Anaerolineaceae bacterium
CTGATGCGGTCCCAAAGGCCTTGCTTTGCGGTGGGGGTGGTTTTTGCTGTTTGATCAGCGGTTCTATCGGTTATCGGATTGGAACTTTCCATCCAGGGTCCGTTGTTTTGCTCCATACCAAGATAATATCACGAGTTCCGGAAGACGGTTTCTGATGACTAAGGCTGCGCCGATTCAAGATGATCCTGCAACTTCAAACGCAGCTCGTCTGAATCTGCCCAGTCGATTGCGACGCTATTCAACCCTTGCCAACTTGCATAAGCACGCAGGGTTTTTGCCAACGCATTAACCAAACCGTCTGTGGCGCGAACTCCTGGCTCCAAAAACAGCTTTATGATTTGTAATCGCCTTTCCTTGCGCCAGGCTTTCGCGTCCAACCTGCCAATGAGCTTACCGCGGTGCAGGATGGGCAAAGTGAAGTAGCCGTACTTCCGTTTGGCGGCGGGTGTGTAGCACTCAATCAGGTAATCGAAGTCAAAAAGCTCCCGAGCGCGGCTTCGGTCGCTCAGCAGCGGGTCGAAGGGGGAAAGGATGGTTGTGTGGGTGGCGGGGAGCTGATCCGCGAGAGCCTTTGCCAGCAGGGGTTCATTATCCATATGGACAAAGAACGGTCCGCGTTTGAAGCCTTCGATGTTGACGGGGAATATCGTGCCTTCTGCCAGGAGTTGTTCGATTGCTGGGATGGTGTTCGCCTTTTTGAGATAGAAATAGTCTGAAGCCCATAAGACGTTGGCAACCCCGAGCGCCTTGACGGCTTTTTGCACCAACTCGCGAACCGCGGTGGAATAGTCGGGGGCTTGCGCGTCGTCCCAGCCTGGCAGGACGCGTTCGCGCAGGTCATAAACCCGTTGGAACCCCTGCCGCCTGGCAATCATCAAATCACCACGGTAATAGAGGTGCTCCAGCGCGACTTTCTCGACCTTCCAGTCCCACCACTTTCCACGCGGCTGCTTGCTTTCAAAGTCCGAAGAGCGGACCGCGCCATTTTGGCTGATATGGGCAAGCACGTTCTCGAGGATTTCGCTGTTTTGGTTGCCCCAGTCGCGAATGTTATCCCATCCGACGAACTTCTCGCGCATCACAGCCCGGAAAAGCGGGTAATCCTCAATTGGCAGCAGGCAAACAGCATGGGCGAAGTATTCAAAGAGCTTCCCTTCGGCGTGCAGGCTTTCAAGCCAGCCGGTCTGATAATCGCCAAGGCGCGACCAAAGGATGTGCTGATGGGCACGGGCAACCACGCTGATCGTGTCGATCTGCAGGTTGTGGATCTGGCGAATGGCAGCCAGAAGGTCCTCCTTGACGGCTTTTCGGCGGGGAGGGGTGCGTAGCCCCAGGCTTTCAAGCATAAGACGCTGAGCCTGCGTTTTGGTGAGAGTTATGTCTTGATTCACGATGGTCATTTTAACGCAATATTGGGAGAGAAACGCAAAATTGGCAGGCTGTTAAAACGCCGGGCTGTCTTATCCAACCCGGCGTTTTGTTGAGGGAAAGGTTTAGTATCGTTCGATAAGCTTTACGAAAGCATCCACGATCGACTGGGCAAAAGCGCGGGTGTTTTCTGTTTTGAAGCCGCCGTTGCCGTCGAGAAGTTCGTGGATTTTTGAGAAATAAGCTTCAGGTTGCTGAAGGGTGGGCATGTTTAGGAAAGTCAGCACTTGGCGCAGGTGGTGGTTTGCGCCAAACCCGGCTAACATACCTGGCGAATTGCTGATGACAGCCGCGGGCTTGCCATTCCAAACGGACTGACCGTAGGGGCGTGAAGCGATATCCAATGCGTTTTTCAGAGCCGCGGGGAAGGAGCGGTTGTGCTCCGGGGTGACAAAAAGCACGGCATCCACGCCGCGGATGGCATCGCGAAACCTGGTGTAGGCTTCGGGTTGTGTTTCACTGTCGTAATCCTGGCTGTAAAGTGGTAGATTCCCAATCTCAGCGATC
>JAYFQB010000259.1:0-2467 GCA_034927385.1 Anaerolineaceae bacterium
CGATGCTGTGGAGTGTGGTTTTGTATTCGGTATAAACAGCGTTAATCACGATCACATTCGAAAACGCCAGTTGTTCGCCGGAGTTCTGGTCGATGGAGGGAGCGTAAACGTTACTGGTCGTTTCATCCATCGCGAAACGGAGGTACTTGCCGCTGGTCTCATCATAGACGAACTCTGCGCCTTCACCGCCACCAAAGGTTATCCAGGCACTGACGCCAGCCTCGCCGCCTTCTGGTGGGGTCTCATGGAACGCCATGCCGCTCAGATCTGGATTATCGAGAGCATAACCTATGCTGTTAAAATATTCCGAAAGCGCGGCTGAGTTGCCAAAAACGCTATAAACCATGTTGCGGCCATCATCGCAAACCCCAGGGCAAAGGTACTTGTCGATAAAAAACCGTCCGGGAATGAAGTTGTAAAGATACGGCAGCACGTCCGCGCCATCGCCGCCTGTGGAGCCAACCACAGCCTGGTAGAGGCTGCCGAGGTGCCCGTCCACGCGTCGGATGGAGCGCACCGGACCAATTCTGTCGCTGTCCTGTCCGTAGTACAGCGCGGCGAAGCGGTTGGCACCCCATCCGATGAAATATTCAAAAACAAGATCCGCCTTCGAAAGACCCCACTGCGATTGATAGTCGATCTGGTGGTTGGAAATTTTCATAATCACTGGGCGGCGGTTGAGCAGCTCAGGATTCTCAACCTGTAAACCCGTCAGAGGATCAACCCCTTCGGGATACGTAACCGGACCGATAGCCGGGGCCTCAGTCGGCGTGGGTTCGGGCGTTGGTGTCTGGGTAGGCAGAGCGGTCGGTGTTTCGGTTGGGGGAGCCTGTTGGGTCAGCTTTTCCGAAAAAACAGCCGTTACCGTCCCGGCAATCGCCGTCTGTTCAGCATCTGTCAACGTTGGCGTTGTCGAGCCAACACACGCGCTAACCATGAAGGTTATGGCAAGCAAGACAAACACGAATCCTGAAATTTTCTTCATAATTCCATCCTTGAACAAAGGAATTGTACCTTATATTGAAGGTGAGGTTCCACGCGTAAGACACACGCGACAGATCGCTCGTCTTTTGACCGCGTCCTCTCGCCCAGATTCACCATTATGAGTCAAGCTGCCAATATGGTAGGTTTTTCCATATGCACAAGGTTTTGCCCGGGCGGCTTGGATACCTCCAGATGCCCGGTCATCACACAAGCTTACGCACCAAACGCGCGGTCGGTGAGGCTTGCGCCGACGTTGAAGTACTGCGCGTCGGGGTGGTGCAAGATAATCGCCGCGGTGGATTGTTCCGGCACCAACTGATACGCGGAGGTGAGGCTCATGCCCAGTTCCTCCTCGGCTGGCAGCAGTTCAAAGACCTTGGCATGGTCCTGCAGCTCCGGAATGGAGGGATAGCCCCACGAATAGCGCAATCCCTGCTCAGGCTGCATGTTGAGTTCCCGCCGGATTTGTTTGTGCAGGTAATCCGCGGTTGCCTCCGCCAACTGCACAGCCAGCCCGTGGAAGAAGAATCCTTCCGAATACTCCGCGGCTGCGTCAAGCGCCTCAAAACGCTCGGTCGCCTGTTTTCCAACCGTGACAACCTGCAAAGCCACCATGTCCATCACACCCGAAGCAAGCGGCATGAAGTAGTCTGCCAGGCACAGTTTTTCGCCGGCTGGCTGGCGTGGGAAGGTGAATCGGGTCAGTTCCCGCAGGTCTTTCCCCAGAGATGCCGGGTCAAAGACGATCAGGTCGTTGCCTTCCGAAGCAGCAGGCCAATAGCCATAGACCGCCTGGGGTTTGTACCAGCCTTCTTTTTCCGCCTGTGCCAGCATCCTCACGCGGCGGGCGTCAAATTCTGCCTGCATTTTCTCCCATTCCTCGCCTTTCAGTCCGGTTCCGCCCCAATTCATGCGGTAGAGGGATTTCAGGTCAAGGTGAGTCGCCACGGTCTGCAAAGGCAGGTTCCGCACCACCCTCGGTCCCCATTTGGTGACCTGAGGGATTACCTCAGCCGGTTTGATGGTCAACGAGGCTTCCGCCGCGACGGTCGGACGTTCCACTTTTTTCTTGCCGAATTCCTGATCCGCTTTTTCTTTTGCTGTCGCATACAAGGCATCTCTGCGGGCTGAGTCCGAGAGCTGATCCATCACATTCAGACCCTCAAAGGCATCTTTGCAGTAATAGACTCCTCCCCGATAATAATCACCGCTTTCGGTGCGCAAGATGCGCCGTCCAAACGCCGGATTGATTGCCGCTCCCCCAATCAGCACCGGAATGTCCGGACCGCGCCGCTGCAGCTCGTTTACAATCAGCCCCATTTGCTTGCTGGTGGAGACCAATAGAGCGCTCAGACCGATCGCATTGGCTTTTTCCTCAATCGCGGCGGAGATGATCGTCTCCATAGGCACCTGTTTTCCGAGGTCAACCACTTCGTAACCATTGTTCGAAAGGATCGTGCGCACCAGGTTCTTTCCGATGTCA
>JAYFQB010000244.1:0-5345 GCA_034927385.1 Anaerolineaceae bacterium
CAATGATGAAACTGGTGCGACCAACCATCAGTTTGTCCATGGCGTTCTGGATCAGCACTTCTGTGCGGGTGTCCACCGAGCTGGTGGCTTCATCCAAAATCAGGATTGTCGGGTCAGCCAGGACGGCGCGCGCGATGGTCAGGAGTTGTTTCTGACCGGCAGACACGTTGGTGGCATCTTCGTTCAGCACCATATCATATCCACCTGGAAGCGTGCGGGTGAAGTGATCGGCATACGCCATATCCGCGGCTCGCACAACATCGTCATCCGTGGCATCTTGCTTGCTGTAGCGGATGTTCTCCCGGATTGTGCCGTTGAACAACCACGTATTTTGCAGCACCATTGCGATGTGGCTGCGCAGGTTGTTCGTGGTCATATCGCGGATGTTGATGTCATCGATCAAAATCTCTCCGCGGTCAATATCGTAGAATCGCATCAGCAGCTTAACCAAGGTGGTTTTTCCCGCGCCGGTTGGGCCTACAATCGCGACTTTTTGTCCGGGTTCGACCACCATTGAGAAATTCTTGATCACATATTCGTCCGGATTGTAACCAAACCAGACATTGCGGAATTCCACCTTGCCGCGAACGGTTTCGGGAGTGACTGCGTCCGGAGCATCAGGCTGGATCTCGGATTCGTTAAGGAACTCAAAGACTCTCTCCGCCGCCGCCGCTGTCTGTTGGAGGACATTGGCAATATTGGCGATTTGCATCAGAGGCTGCTGGAACGACCGCAGGTATTGAATGAAAGCCTGGATGTCGCCAATGCTAATTTCGCCCTGGATGGTCAGATAACCACCAAAGATCGCGACAGCCACATACCCAACATTACTGAAGAAACGTGTGACCGGCATCATCAGGTTGGAGAGGAACTGCGAGAACCAGGCGCTGGTGAAGAGCGTATCGTTCAGGCTTTCAAAGTGCTCGAAGCTGCCCTGCTCTCCGTTGTAGGATTTCAGAATCATATGTCCGCCATACATCTCTTCAACGTGGCCGTTGATATGCCCGAGATATTCCTGTTGGCGGCGGAAATGCCCCTGCGATTTGCCAACAATCACCCGCACAAAAATCATCGTGAGCGGAACCATGATCAGACCAATCAGCGTCATTGGCACGCTGATGGTGAGCATCATGATCATAACGCCGATGATGCGCGTAAGGGAGGTGATGATCTCGGAGAGGCTCTGGTTGAGCGTGGTGCTGATCGCATCTACATCATTTGTGACGCGTGAGAGCACTTCTCCCTGGGTTACCCGGTCAAAATAGCTGAGCGGAAGGTGATCAAGTTTTTGCGAAATTTCTTTGCGCATCTTGTAGGTGATATCTGCTGAAATCTGGCTCATGATCAAGCCCTGCACCAGGCTCAACACCGTGGAAATGCCATAAAGCAAAAGTACACGCAGGAGGATCGTTCCGATCTTGTTCAGGTCAATCCCAAGCGGGTCGCCCTGCACGATGCGGACTACACCAGCATAAAGCTCGGTTGTAGCCTGCCCTAAAATGCGAGGTCCGAAAATGGAGAAGACCGTGCCGCCAATCGCCATCAGCATCATAAGGAGGATGCCCAGGCGGTAGGGCCCAAGGTAGCTGATCAGTTGTTTCATGCTGCCCTTAAAGTTGCGGGCTTTCTCGCCGGGCATCATGCCGCCCGGTCCCCCGCCATGTCTTGGCGATGTGGAGACTGCCTTGGACTTGCTGTTGGCGAATGGATTCTTGGTGTTTACTTGCTTAGGTTTTTGGTTTGGTTGCTGGTTCATGCTAACTCCTCCGCGGTCAACTGGGAGCTTGCAATCTCCTGGTATGTTGTGCAGCTTTCCATCAAATCGCGATGGGTGCCTTTACCAACTACCCTCCCGTTATCCATTACGATGATTTGGTCAGAATTTTTCGCGGTTGAAATGCGCTGGGTGATAATCAGGACCGTGCTGCCGGCGATTCGCGGGCGTAAAGCCTGCCGCAGGCTTGAGTCGGTTTTAAAGTCCAGTGCTGAGAAACTATCGTCAAAAACATAAATCGGACGGGGCTTGACGATTGCCCGAGCAATCGACAGGCGCTGGCGTTGACCGCCAGAGACGTTATCGCCGCCTTGAGCGATTGGCATGTTGAGCCCTTCTTCGCTGTTTAACACGAAGTCCGCCGCCTGGGCAATTGTGACGGCGTCGCGCATTTCTTCTTCGGTGGCATCAGGCTTGGCAACCATCAGATTGGTGGCAACTGTACCGCTGAAGAGCAGCCCACGCTGTGGGGCATACCCAATTTGATCGCGCAGGAGTGCCTGGGGAACATTGCGGATGTCCACGTCGTCGATGGTGATTTTTCCTTTGCTCACGTCAAAGAAGCGCGGCAGCAGGTTGATCAGGGTCGATTTTCCACTGCCGGTTGAGCCAATGATGGCGGTCACCTTGCCGGGTTCAGCCGTAAAGTTAACGTCATGCAGCATGTCTGCCTCAGCATCCGGGTAGCGAAAATCGACATCATGAAACTGCACCACGCCCCGAACCGGCTGTTCAAACGAGACAGGGTTGGCTGGGTCCGTGATGGAAATGGGTTTTTCGAGCACTTCCGAAATGCGGTTGGCTGAAACCCCCGCGCGCGGGATGAAGACGAAAAGCATCGAAAGGTTCATAAACGAGAACATGATCTGCATTGCGTACTGCATGAAGGCGATTAAGTTGCCAACCTGCATTTGGGACTGCGCCACAATGCCGGCTCCAATCCAGATGATAAACACCTGCCCTGCCATCATGATCATGTTCATCACCGGGAACATAAACGACATCGCGCGTCCGATAAAGAGTGAGTTGCTCGTTAGGTCCTTGTTTGCGTTGTCGAAGCGCTTTTCTTCATAACGCTGTTTATTGAAGGCTCTGACAACCAACAAACCCGAAAGATTCTCGCGCATCACCAGGTTTAGTTTGTCGATGAAGGTCTGAATGCGTTCAAAACGGGGAACAACCACCATGAAGAGCCCAATAATAACCGCCAGCAGCACACCAACAATCAACGCGATTGTCCACCACATGCCCGGGCTTTTTTGGAGGGCGAGCACGATGCCCAGCCCGCCAATCATCGGGGCTTGAACGCCCATGCGGATTAGCATAAAGCTCGCCATACGCACCTGGTCGACATCATTGGTGGTGCGGGTGATCAGCGACGCGGTGGAGAAGCTTTCGAATTCGGCGTTGGTGAAGTCTGTCACCTTACGGAAAACGTCCGAACGCAGGTCTTTGGCAACCTTCGACGAGCTCAGGGATGCCAGATAACCGACGATAATAGAGGCGGCTAAAGCCAAAAGCGACACACCGAGCATCTTGGCACCTACGCGTAGGATGTAATTGGTCTGATAGCGCGCGGTGTCGGCACCAAGCTCCGTGTATTCGCTACCAATCGCGGTAACCGTGAGCTGGTGGAGGATGGTACCCTCAAGGGAACCAAGGTGCTCATCGACCTGTTCGAGCAGCAGAGCGCGTTGTGCTTCGGGCATCATGGAAAGCAGTGTCATCAGATCCTGCCCACCGGCTATCAAGCTCGGGTCGATCGGGAAGTTGTCTCCTAAAAGCTGTGCCGCGCGGTCAGGGTCTTCCTGAATCATACGCATGCTCTGGATGAAAACCATTGGCTTCGAAACCAGATCTTCGACCGCCAGGTTCTGCGCCTCATCGAGCGGTTTCAGGGCGTAGACGGCTTCTTCCGCTGCTTTGGGGAACTCCGAGGCGAGGGCTTCAGACTCGGGGCTGCCAGGCGACACAAGGTCGTAGTACTGCCCCAGTTCTGCCTGGGCTTCCGGGTAGAGCAAGCCAACCCGTTGGTACGTGGTCTCACTCATGACTTCCGGCGCTCCGGATTCAATTCCGTTTTGCTGGATGCCGATGTTTACAATGTCTGAAAGGTAATCTGGCAATTGCAGATCGCTCCAGGCAACGACTGCCACAAATAAAATCGCTGGCAGAATATATTTGAGGTAAGGTAGATAGTATTTTTTTAATTTTAGCATGGGTAGTTTCTCTTAACTTCTAAATTAATCCCTTCTTTCAACTGCACAAGTTTGTCGTTGAAAATTTCAAAAATCTGGCAGGCTTGCTGCTGCTGTGTTTCCGTCAGATTTTCCGCCAGGATCGAAGTCCACTTGCGGTTGGTGATGAAGACTTTTTGCAGCAGCTCATCCCCAGCTTTACTGAGGCATATCAGCTTGCTGCGGCGGTCAATGGGATCTTCATTCCTGGAAACCAGCCCTGAATCCACCAGCCGGTCAACCATCTGCGAAACCGCCGCTTTGGTGACACCGATATAATCCGCCAGGTTTTGGATGTTGCTGCAGCCAGATCGGTGAATAAACATGAGGCTGTTGAGTTGGATGAACGAGAGGTCGTGCTCCTGGATGAATTGCATATTTCGATTCATATTGAGATGCATCGAAATCATCGAAAAGCGGTCAAGTTGTTGCGAAAGTCTTGTTTTCTGGTCAGTCTGCATGGTAAACCTGCCTTTATAGTTAAACGGTCTTTACTATAAAGGCAAGACTACGAATTGTCAAGTGGAATTGTCAAATCTTCTGGTGTTTGCGATTTTGAGATTGGGAGATGCAGCTCGGAACGGCTATTGGTCGGCTGAACCAGCGATGGTAAGAGCGTAGCGGGATGCCTGGCTAAAGTCGCGGTTCATGAACACGACGTTGAAGGCGGCTTCTCCGTTGGCTTCTTCAGGCTGAAAGCGGATGTAGCTTTGTTCGCAGCCTAAAACTCTGCCAGAAGCATCATAAAGCGTTACCACCGCGCGTAGGTCGCCGGGGATTACGCTTTGCGACGTGGAGCTGAGCGTGCCTTCCAGGCTGTACCATCCGTCCTGGGCGTTATAGCCGGCGCTGCTAACCACCGGTGCCATGTCCGCGGGGGTCGTACCGCCAGTCGCGTATGAGATCACTTTTACCGCGTAACTTTCCACGGCTTTGTTTTCCAAAACATAGAGGTCAAAGCAAGCCCGATCGCCCCGCGCGAGACTGTCCACGAGGGGGAACCCGCGCAGCGTGGTCTGGCCGCCCGATTTCAGGTTAAGGACAGCCTCAACCATGATCTTGTTGACCGACGAAGGAGTGTTGTTTAGCACCTCACCCACCACATGCACGATCTGCATGTCCTGGTCGCGTTCGTAATAGACTCCGTCGCCTGAAAGGATTACGATTGCTTCCTGGTAGACCGTCGACATCAGGGGTAGATAAAGGTGATTATCTGCCGTGAGCGAAACCGCGTTGGGCTCCGCATTCTTCGCCTCGAGGACTTTCCCGGGAAGGGTACGCTGCAAAACCATGACAAACATGACAATATTCAGGGCGATCAGCCCAATAATCAG
>JAYFQB010000277.1:0-2362 GCA_034927385.1 Anaerolineaceae bacterium
CCCCCTGTGGTTACCCTTTTTCAGGGCAGGCACAGGGGCCTGCCCCTACGTCCCCAGATCCCACCAATTGCCCGGATGTAGGGGAAACACCCCGTGGTTACCCATTTTCAGGGCAGGCACAGGGGTCCGCCCCTACGACCCCAATTATCTTCAATTGCCCGGATGTATTACCCGCCTCCATGACCGTAAACCACCATCGGCTAGACAAGCCCATTCCCTCTTGTAATTCGCACTTCACCATTTGGATATATAATTTTCTTTGTTAACTTTCAGAACAAGAGGAACCCTATGTGCGGAATTTTTGGCATTGTTACAGCAACAGAACAGGCTCTCGGACCGATCCTGATTGAAGCGGCACGCCGCCTCACCTATCGCGGATACGATTCGGTCGGCGCGGCAACCATCAGCGGCGCGAAGATTGACCTACGCAAAGACACCGGGCGTGTGGACGAAGTGGCTGAAAAGTACAACCTGGCGGAAATGCGCGGCACGCGCGGCATCACTCAACTTCGCTGGGCAACTTTTGGCGCACCCTCACAGGTCAACTCCCAGCCGCACCTCGACTCGGACGGCGACATAGTGGGGGCGCACAACGGCAATGTGGTCAACAATGTGGAACTGCGTCAGATGTTTATGGACGAGGGGCTTGTGGTGCGTTCGCAAAACGACGGCGAATCCTGCGTGCACGCGGTGGAACGCTATGTGGATCGCGGGTTGGATTTCATCGAAGCCATCCGCCGGGCTAATGGCGACCTCCAGGGCGACTATGCCTATGTGATTGGCCGCGTAGAAGACGACAAGCTCTATGCCATCAAGAAAGGCTCCGGGCTGGTGGTGGGCATTGGCGAAGGCTTCACCTGCGTTTCTTCCGACCTGCCCTCCATCCTTCCGCTCACGCGCACCATCATCCGCATCCAGGACGGCGAGATCATCACACTTTGGGCGGACCGCGTTGAGCTGCACTCCGTGGAGGACGGCGGTCTGATCGAACGGGCTCCGGAGGTGATCACGGAAACGATGAGCTCCGTGCAGAAAGGCGGCTATGCCCACTTTATGCTCAAGGAGATCCACGAACAGCCGCAGGTGGCGCGAGAAGTGCTGCATATGCTGGCTGGCAGCCCCGACGTGCGGTTGGTTGTGGACAAAATGAGAAACGCCCGCAACCTGTATTTCATCGGCTGCGGCACGAGCTATCATGCCTGCCTGGCTGGGGCGGTGTTTTTCGCCCGTTTGGCTGGGCGTGCTGTGATCCCCGTGATCGCCCCGCAATTCATCCCGCAGTACCTGCCCACGGTTGGATTGCAGGATGTGGGTCTCTTCGTCAGCCAGTCCGGCGAAACCAAAGACGTGCTAAACGCGCTTTATGCCGCTGAAAAGCAGGGCATGCAGTGCTTTGGGTTGGCGAACGTGATCGGCTCCACGCTCACGAGAGCCTCCGTTTGCTCGCTGCCGCTCTGCTGCGGCTATGAGATCAGCGTTCCCGCAACCAAAACCTTCACCAACCAGGTGGTCACCTTTTTGTACCTGGCTTATCAACTCGCCGGGCGCGACACGCGCGAATTGGAAGCCATCCCCGATTTGATGGAGCAAACCATCACCCACACCACGCCGCAGGTGGAACGCATAACCCCCGAAGTAAACGCCTGGGAGGATAGCTATAGCCTGGGCTACGGCGCAACGTATCCGATGGCGCTTGAAGGCGCGCTGAAGCTCAAGGAGATCACCTACAGCCACTGCGAGGGCATGCTCTCGACCGAATTCAAGCACGGACCGCTCTCGGCGATCACCGAGGGCTTCCCGGTCCTGTTTGCCGTTGGTCCGGAAGATGTGCCGGTGATCGTCAGTGGCATCAACGAGGTCACCTGCCGCGGAGGGCGCGCGATTGCCGTCGGGCAGGAGAATGCCAGCCTGCGCGCCAACGCCAGCGACCTGATCGTGCTGCCGGATGCAAGCCCGGAGATCAGCTCCCTGCTGAGCGTATTGCCGCTGCAGCTGCTCTCGTACTACATGTCTGTCGCCCGCGGCTACGACCCCGACTTCCCGCGCAATCTGAGCAAAACGCTGACCGTGGATTAGGTGTTTCCCACCCCCCGATTTCATCGACCCCCTCCTTGGAGGGGGCATCGCGAAGCGAGGGGGTGGAGTGTCCATGAGCTTCCTCTGGAGTAGGCGTACTTCGTAAGACCAGCACTATCGGCCTGTCAGCTATGAGCTACGAGCTAACCGGAGGTTTTCCACTTTTTCCTCTATTTCCGCTGTTTCTTGATAGTTGGTCAAAGTTTCGCGCCCTCAAACCGCCGAAGACAGTGATTGGATGATTAATGGCTTAACGGCGGATTGGAAGCACATCTAGTTTTCGGTA
>JAYFQB010000014.1:0-3088 GCA_034927385.1 Anaerolineaceae bacterium
AGTACCGGACCGAGAACCTAACCCGCCCCCTTTAACCCCCTCTCCTTTCGCCTCGTACCTCGGCTGGAGAGGGTCAGGGTACTTAAATAAAAAAATGATCCTGCTCGGAGTGCGCAGCCTGCTGGCTTGCCAGTACCGGACCGAGAACCTAACCCGCCCCCTTTAACCCCCTCTCCTTTCGCCTCGTACCTCGGCTGGAGAGGGTCAGGGTACTTAAATAAAAAAATGATCCTGCTCGGACTCGAACCGAGAACCTAACGCTTAAGAGGCGCTTGCTCTGCCAATTGAGCTACAGGACCATTAGTGCGTGCAATTATAGCACAGCTACTTGTGAAAAAAAGGTCTCTGGCGTGCCAGAGACTCTCTTTTTAGCTCCCCGGAGAGGACTCGAACCTCTAACCTAGCAGTTAACAGCCGCCCGCTCTGCCAATTGAGCTACCAGGGAAAGCAGAAACATATTATATGGAATATCCTCAGAGGTGTCAAGCAAAACACCCCAATATCACCCCGCCAAAACCTCCGGGGGCTTTTTTGTCTGTCGTTTTCGTAAAAACCAGGCGTAATACATACTGATAGCAATTACGTAAGAGATCAACGTGATCGTGAAAGGCCATTTAAAGCCCGAGCGCACCTGTAACAGGCCGCTGATCGTCGGGCTGAAAGCCCAGCCGAAGTTGCCCGCCATGCTTGATAGGCTCGCAATCATCCCGCGCGATTCCGGATCCACCTGTTCCATGGTAAACGTCGAAAAGATCGGTCCGCTCATGTTCATCAGCGTCAGCCGGATGTAATAAGCCGCCACACTCACTCCAAACCACGGCGCAAAGCCCAACAGCGCCAGAAATGGGATCGAAAGCGCCTGTGTGGCTGTGACCACCTGGATCTTGCCAAACCGTTCCGCCAACGCTGGCGCAGCCACCAGCCCAATCCCCATCGCCAGGCTTCCCCAAGCAAAAATCACTCCAATGGCTGAGTCGCTTTGGCTGTGCACATTGCGGAAGAACACGTTCATAAACGGCATAACCATCCCCGCGCCAATTGAAATCACCAAACCTGGCAGGATTAATTTTCCAAGAAGCCCCGGATTCTTACGAACAAAGCTGATCGGCGCAAAGGTTGAAAGTTGGCTGGTGGACCGCCTTCTGGACCTCATTAAAATAACCGGTACCGCGGACGCCAGCGAGAGGATCGCCATAACCCACAAAGATCTGCCATACGCCTGCGAGCTAACCGCGCTGACGGCAATGCTCCCCGCCATCCAGCCCGGAAGGTAGCCGCCGAGCCAGCCGCCGATGGAATTCGCGGTCATGCTCAGCCCCGAAGAAAGGCTAAAGAGGTAGGTCCGTTCTTTGGCACCGCTGTTTTCCATCAAAAAGGGTCCGGAAGCAACGCCCGAAAGCGACTGCGCCACCCCCTGCAGAACATTCATCGCGATGAAGGTCGTCACCGAAGGAAAAAGCAGCATCACCCCCATTGAAATGCCATAACCGATGTAGCCGAGCAGAAAGGCATTTCTGCTGCCGATTCGGTCAACCAGATAGCCCATAGGCAGGGCGGCGATCAGCGAGGTAACACTACGGGCGGTCACCAGGTTGCCAATCGTGGTTTCGTTGTAACCCAGGCTGAGCACATAGAAGTTGAACAGGAGCTGGCTGATTCCGCCGGCAACACCAAAAAACAACAGGCTCAGCAAAAAGAGCCGGGCGTTTCCCGTAAACGCCCGCACACGGTCCAGATACGTGCCTAAAACCGACCGGTGTTCCTCAGGCTCTGCTTGGGAATCCTTTCCTTCCAAGCCTATTCCCCTTGAACAAATTGCTTGAGCAGGTCGATGGTGTTTTCGAAGCCATCGTAACGCGGCGAGAACTGACGCTCGCCCTCCTCACTGAGGAGGATCTGCACCATGCCAGCCATGCGAAGTTGATTGAGGTGGTGCAGCACCGTCGGCGGGCGCAGCCGCAGCGCGCGGGAGAGTTCGGTGGCAGTGCGGGGGGATTGAGCCAGATAGCGCAGAATACGCAGGCGGGTGGAGTCTGAAAGCGCTTTGAGGCTGCGGATAAGGGCGTCTGGCACGATATCTCCGGGGATAATTGCCATCGAATCGGGTCGCGCGCCATAGATAACCATCATCGTATCGGCGTTCAGTTTTTCGAGGAACATATATGGGGAGCCCCAGAAAGATGGCGCCAGCACGATTTTTGAATAGTTGTCGATCTTTTCAATCCGCACGCCGCTGCTCAGCTCCTCCAAAAGCACCGGCAGAGCCAGGCTGCCTGCCCGCATCTGCGCGTGAGAAAGACTGCTCTTGAGCACGGGCAGAATGCGCTGTTCTTCTTCGGCGAAGAAGGAATCGATGTACGCTTCAAGCGCTCGAACGAGTTTGCCACCCAGCGCTTCGCGATCTGACCATGCCTGGTAGAGTCCATCCAGATAGGCAGATTGGGTGTATTGCTCCGTAAGCCGGGCATTCTCCAACAGGATCTGCCTCTCAGCAGGGGTCCACTTATGCCCTGGGCGAACGTTCAGAAGAGTTTCTTTAAAAGCGGCGGAAGTCTGAAATGGAAACGAAAGCGTCTCCAAAACCCGTGTAGCCGGCAGTTTTTTTAACGTCTCAAGCACGATAGCCGAGTTTTTTGGCGCGGGAAGGCTGCTGACGAAGAACAACGGCGGGCTTATCTGCCTTACTGCCAGGTCGAGCGTTTGGCGGTGTTCGGCTGCCAGGCGCGAACGAACCCCAGCCGCCCAGGAAGCTCTGACGCCAAAGGTGTCGGGGTCGTGCAGCGCCCGCAGGCTCACGAACAGGTCATAGGCAGTGCCAAGATCCCATTGAATTTTGGTTTGAATAGAAGCGCACATGGCGTTCCTCCAGTTTATAGATAATAACCTATTCTATAAGCTTAATGTCTTAAGTTCAAGGGGCGGATGAAATCTTCTCCGGGCAGACACGGGGGTCTGCCCCTACCCAATGCACACCCCCTGTAGGGGTCACTCCCCGTGGTGACCCGGGTTTTTCAGCCCTTGCTTGTGGGGTGGTGCTGAAAAAGTCGTAGGTCAGGTTGCGCATTTCAACATGACACCAAAAGCCTCT
>JAYFQB010000035.1:0-4775 GCA_034927385.1 Anaerolineaceae bacterium
CATTGCCCCAAAGGCAGTGCGCGAACTGCTCGCCTCGCCTTTTGCCAATATCTACGCCGAAGGCTACCCTCGCCCTGAGACCCGCTACCAGGATGAGGATACCATCATGGACTACGCCTACCAACTCGGGCGTTACCGCCGCCATAGTGACCCCCGCTACTACAAGGGTGTCGAATATGTGGACATGCTCGAATCCCTCGCCCGCAGGCGTGCCGCCGAGCTCTTCGCTGCCAATGACCTCAACGCCGACGATCTCTGGGTGAACGTTCAGCCGCTCTCCGGTGCGCCGGCAAACACCGCCGTCTACACCGCCCTCATCCAACCCGGCGACGCCATTTTAGGCATGGATCTCCTGGTCGGTGGCCACCTCACCCATGGCTCACCGGTGAACCGTTCCGGTTTGTTCTACAACGCCTTCCACTACTCCGTCGACCCAAAAACCGAACGACTCGATTATGACAAAATCATGGAACAGGCTAAAGCCTGCAAACCCAAGGTGATCGTCGCGGGTTACACTTCCTACCCCTGGATCCCAGACTGGCAGCGTTTCCGCGAAATTGCCGACGAGGTCGGCGCTTGGCTGCTGGCAGATGTCTCTCACATTGCTGGCTTGATTGCCGCCAAAGTCGTCCCCTCGCCGATCGGCATAGCCGACGTTGTCAGCTTTACCACCCACAAAACTCTCTGTGGTCCTCGCGGCGCTGTTCTGATCGCCCATGACCGTGAGCTTGGCGAACAGATCGACAAAGGTGTCTTCCCAGGCGAACAGGGCGGTCCTCATGTGAACACCATCGCCGCGATGGCACTCACCTTCAAACTTGCCAAAACCGAACAATTCATCGAGCTTCAAAAACAGACCTTGCGCAACGCGTCCGCCCTGGCAAACCGCTTCAAGGATTTGGATGTGCGTGTGCCGTATGACGGCACCGACAGCCATATGTGTCTGATCGACTGCAAATCCTTCAAAAGCAAGGATGGTATCCCACTGACCGGTGACCTTGGCGCAAGAATCCTCGACCTGGTCGGCATCGTGGTTAATCGCAACACCATCCCTGGCGATCGTTCAGCCCTCACTTCAACAGGCATCCGCCTGGGCGCAACCTGGTTGACCCAGCGTGGTTTCGTTGAGAAGGATTTCGCGAAGATCGCGGATTTGATCAACCAGGTCTTCAGAGCCACCATCCCCTATCACATGATCGGACGTTCCGGCAAGATCACCCGCGCCAAAGTCGACTTTTCAACACTTGGCGACGTGAACACGGAAGTGCGCTCCTTAGCCGACGCGAAACCCGCCATGGACGACATTCACCAGCGTCATGGCTATCCGCACTATTTCTATAACGAAGATCACCCCCGCCAGGGAATTGGCGCTTTGATGGTCACCGGCGAGAATGTGCGTGCCTTCCTGAACTACACAATGACCAGCGATGTTGAAGCCCTCGAGCCAGGCGCTTCGCAACTCACGATGATGCATACGACCAATGGTGACATCGAAGGCATTCTGACTTGCAACGAATGTAAGCGCTTCACCCTGACAGTTCCAGCAGAGAAACTTGGTCTTGCCGGCAGTTGGCTGGTGGGTCTTTCAAGCGCCTTTATCTATTACGACCCTGACCTCACCCAGAGAATCCCCGGTCCTGTTTCAATCCTTAGAGCCGACCCCGTTTGGGTCAAGCCGGAAAACGACCGGGTTGACTTGCGCAAGCCTTACTTCATTGGCATGCCCACCGATGTGACCATGCCCGGGCTGCCCGAATTTGCCTGGACCGAGCCTGAAGAAGAAGGGCTGAAACACACGCCCTTATTCCAGTCCCACCTGGATTTAGGTGCAAAAATGAGCGGCTTTGCTGGTTGGGAAATGCCGTTGTGGTACTCTTCCGTCCTCCAGGAACACCTCGCCACACGCAACGCAGCCGGCTTGTTTGACGTGACTCATATGGGCGTCTTCCAGGCTGAGGGACCGGATGCCGCGGTTTTCCTTGATGTGGTCTGCGGAAATGACACCTTATCTCTCAAAATCGGCGATTCTCTGTACACCCACTTCATGGACCCGCACGCCAATGTAATTGACGACCTGCTGGTTTACCGCCGCGACACCGACAAGTATCTGGTTGTGGTCAATGCCGCCAACGAAGCCAAAGACTGGGCATGGTTGAACGCCGTTCGAAACGGCGAAGTCATGGTGGATCCGGACCGTCCTTGGGTCCGTGCGCCAGGGCGCAAGGTCAACCTCCGCAATCTCAAAGACCCCAAGGAAGGTGAAGATCAACTGGTCGACATCGCCCTCCAGGGTCCCCTCAGCCGGGACATCCTCCTCAAGCTGGCTGAGCCGGCAGAACAACGCCGCATTCGCCGCCTAAACCGCACACAGCTTTGCGAGGCGGTGCTGGATGGCATGCATGTAGTCGTTTCCCGCACAGGTTACACCGGGGAGAAGATGTGTTTTGAGCTCTTCGTCCATCCGGATGAGGCAGCTCGCCTCTGGAACGCCCTGCTCGAAGCCGGCAAACCCCTTGGGCTTGAGCCTTGTGGGCTTGGCGCGCGAGACTCGCTGCGAACGGAGGCTGGTTTGCCGCTTTACGGTCACGAAATGGGCGGTGACCTAAACCTTACCATCGGCGAAGCAGGCTTCTTGCCTTTCCTGAAGCTCAACTCCGCCTGGTTTATCGGCAGAAAAGCCATGGTTGAACGCGAAGAATCCCGCACGGGCATAGTGGCTCGCTTCCGCTTCGATGAAAAAGCTGTTCGCATGGCACACCATGGCGACCCGGTTTGTGACCTCAAGGGACGCATGGTTGGCGTTGTGACAAGCTGCGCCATCGACCAAGACGGTTTCCTCACTGGTCAGGCATTCGTGGACAAGAAGACTGCAGTGGAAGGCACCAAGGTCTTCATCTTCCAGAATGCTCCCGACTGGAGGCAGAAGTCCCCTGCTGAACTAACGCATGGAGATCGCGTTGCACTTCCAGGTGCAGCGACTATTATCAGTCGGTTTATGAAAATATAAACTGGCAAAAACAAAAAAGGAGAGAATAACATAATGCCAACACCCTGGGAACTAAGATTTGCTCATCGAACGGAAGGAATGAAAAGCTCATTCATTCGCGAGCTCCTGAAAGTGACCAACCAGCCCGATGTAATCTCTTTTGGCGGCGGCTTCCCTGCTGCCGAGCTATTCCCTATTGAACAAATGCGTGCCGCCTGCGATAAAGTCCTCACCAACTACGGTCGCAAAGCGCTGCAATACACAACCACCGAAGGTTACAACCCCCTGCGCCAATGGATCGCGGACGACGCGAAAGCACACGGGATCAACGTCACCCTCGATAACATTATGATCACCACAGGCTCTCAGCAGGCGCTTGACTTCGTCGGTCGCATTTTTATTAACCGAGGCGATCGTGTTCTAACTGAATCGCCCACTTACCTCGGAGCAATCCAGGCATGGAACGCCTACGGTCCGCAATATGTCACCGCAAATACCGACGCGGACGGCATGCTCGTGGATGAGCTTGAAGATCTTGTGAGACAGAATGTCAAATTTATGTATGTCCTGCCAAACTTCCACAATCCGCTCGGTGTCACTCTGTCCCTCGAACGGCGCAAACGCTTGATTGATATCGCCAACCGTTACAACGTGCCAATGATCGAAGATGACCCCTACGGAATGTTGATTTTTGAAGGCGAGATGCTTCCCCCAATCGCCGCGCTGGACGCTCAATATCACGAGTGTCAGCAATCGTTTGATGGAAACGTAATTTACACCAGCACCTTCTCAAAGATTCTCGCCCCAGGGCTGCGAATCGGCTGGGTGATCGCGCCATCAGAAGTCGTCAAGAAAATGGTCCAGGCAAAACAAGGCGCCGACTTGCAGTGCTCCACCTTCGATCAATATGTTGCCTACGAACTGGTTGCGGGAGATTGGCTGCCCGATCATATCGCCAACATCCGCCGCGTTTACAAAGAAAGACGCGACGCTATGATCCAGGCGTTTGAGGAGTTCATGCCCGAAGGCACCAGTTGGACGACCCCTCGCGGCGGTCTTTTCCTTTGGCTGCGCCTGCCCGAAGGTTGCGACAGCCTGGAACTGTTCCCGAAAGCGGTCGAAGAGAAAGTTGCCTATGTTCCGGGCATGCCCTTCTATCCCAACGGAGGACCGACCAACACCATGCGCCTCAACTTCTCAGCTGCCAACCCCGAAACCATCCACGAAGGCGTCCGCCGCCTTTCTGTGATGATCAAGAAAACCATGGCATAAGCTGAAAGCCTATTCGGCATAAAAAAAGACCGGTCAAGTTACCGGTCTTTTTTGTTACATTGAAAGAGAAGCCAGGGATCGCCCTGCTACCTCGTCCATAGCTCAAAGTTAGTCAGTATAGAACCGCCGATAAACTCACGTAGAATGGAATTGTCCGGAACGTAATCCGTCCCGGTTGGAAGGAACCACTCCAGGAATTTCAACAGGCGTTTTGCCTCAATGTGCTCCGGCGTCCCAAATGGCACCTGGCGCAGAAGCGGCTCAACCAACGGTTTAAGCGTGGTAAGTTCATAAGCCAGAGCCGAATTAAACATCACGTCCGCGTTTTCCTGGTAGGGGAAGATATGGGACTTTTCGCCAGCCCTAACGGCTTCCCACCGTCGGATCGTATCCGTGGCAGAGTAACCGCGGTCCCGGGCATCGCGCAGGATGCGCCGCAACATGCGCGTGTCGGTGGTGGAAATGCGGTTGTGGCGGTCCAGGTTTAGTTGGGTCAGGCAGGAAACATAGATCTTGA
>JAYFQB010000235.1:0-7163 GCA_034927385.1 Anaerolineaceae bacterium
CTGGCGAAACTGTGGATATTACGATCGAAATGACTGCCCCGTCCACGGTTGGTTCATACCAGGCAACCTTCCAGATGATCAACGCGAACGGCGTGAAGTTTGGCACCGGTTCGGACAGCAAGGGTTCCTTCTGGGCTAAGATCCAGGTAATCGACGGTAAGGGCATGGTCTACAGTTTTGCCAGCAACGCGTGCAGCGCCAAATGGTCCTCCAGTAGCACCAACCCGCTGAGCTGCCCTGGCAAAGAAACGGATGTTTCCAAGGGGTATGTTCTAACCAAGGATAAGCCCAAGCGTGAAGATGGCGGTGTGGAGAATGAGATTGGGCTGGTAACCCGTCCGAATGATGCCAGCAACGGCTACATCCAGGGTATTTACCCGGCATTCCTGGTCAAGGACGGCGATAAGTTCCGCGCGGCTATCCAGTGCGAAGCGAACAGCACCAACTGCAAGCTGAAGTTTGAGCTTTACTACCGCATCGGTGACGGAAGCTTCGTTGAATTAGGCGAGTGGCATGAGGTCTACGACAACATGTGGAACTCGGTCGAGGTGGACCTCTCCGCTTTGGCTGGTCAGAAAGTCCAGTTCTCGTTGGTGGTCTGGAACGATGGGTCCACTCAGGATAACCGCGGACTTTGGCTCAACCCGATGATTTACCGCACCAAGTAAAGTAACGCAAGTGTAGTTCAAGGCTGACCGGATTGCCCGGTCAGCCTTTTTTTACAACCGGCAAATCGAGAACGGCTTGATGATAAAATAGAGCTATCAAATACTTGAGGATGGTAGGAATGATGAGAACACCAATGGTTGCCGGTAACTGGAAGATGAACAAAGGTTTGTATGAAACCCGGGATTTGATTCGCGAGCTTTTCCCCCAGCTTCATGCCGTTAAGGATGTGGAAATTGTGATTTGCCCGCCGTTTGTCGGATTGGGCGTGGCAAAACGTGAATTGGAGGATTCGTCCATCAAACTTGGCGCTCAGAACATGCATTGGTCCGATTCAGGCGCTTTCACAGGGGAAATTTCCCCCCTGATGCTGAAAGAACTCTGCGAGTATGTGATCGTGGGTCACTCAGAGCGGCGAGCCATGTTTGGCGAGACCGATGACACCGTCAACAAGAAAGTTTTGGCTGCGTTGGCGCACGGATTGAAACCGATCGTCTGTGTGGGTGAAACCCTTGAAGAAAACCAAAGCGGCATCACCGCCGAAGTTGTCGGTCGGCAGGTACGCCAAGGCTTGCGGAGCCTGACTGCCGCGCAGGCGGAGCAGGTGGTCATCGCCTACGAGCCTGTTTGGGCGATTGGCACCGGTTTGGCAGCAACCCCCGAAGGGGCGAACGCTGTCCACAAGGATGTGATCCGGCCGATTCTACGCGAGTTATTCGGAGAGGAAGTTGGCGAGGGAATGCGCATTCTTTATGGTGGGTCGGTGAACCCCGGAAACGCCTCGGAGCTGTTTGGTCAATCCGACATCGATGGAGGATTGATTGGGGGCGCGAGTTTGAAGGCGGATTCGTTCGTCGCGCTGGTCAACGCCGCGAAATAAAATTTTAGACAGAGAATGACACCGGGCGAAAGCCCGGTTTTTTTTGCATGAATTGATTTGCCAACCCCAGGCATCAGCCTTGCCCTTGACCATGACTTTGAAAACTTCTATAATAGGGCGAGCAACGTTGAGTGAGGAAAGTAGTCTTTTGAGCACCCACAGGGAGGCGCTGTCGTGATTGAGAGCGGCGCCGCGAAAGCGAAAAACGAAGTTCCCTCAGGAGTTGCGCGGGTGAAACCATTAGGAAAGTAGTCCGCGCCGGGTGTTCCCGTTATAGAGCAACCTGAGAAGGCTGGTTCTGCCAGCCAAGAAGGGTGGTACCACGGCTTATTATGCCCGTCCCTTTATTCGGACGGGCTTTTTTTGTCCGAACGACAAACTGATGAGGTGAAGAATGTTGGAAATTGAAGAGAAGTTACAGGCAGAACTGGCGCGCGGGGTTGAATCGCTTCGGGCAGTTGGGACTTTGGAGTCGCTCGAAGCCTGGAAACAAGAATTTTTAGGCAAGTCCTCGCTGGTGATGAAAGCCTTTGGTTCCATGGGACAGGTCAGCAAAGAGGAACGCCCGCTGATCGGTAAAGCCGTGAACCAGGTTAAGGTGGGGTTGGAGGCAGCCCTGGCGGAGAAAGAAGAAGGCGTGAAAGCCGCCAGCCAGCAGGAAGCTTTTACCAGGGAAACCTTAGATGTAACCCTGCCCGGGCGTAAGCCGCGGCGCGGGAGAATCCATCCGCTGCACCTGACCTTGCGCCAGATTTACAAAATCTTTGGAGATATGGGCTTCCAGATCTACCGCTCGCCGGAGGTCGAAACCGATGACTACAACTTCACCTACCTGAACATGCCCCCATACCATCCGGCACGGGACATGTGGGACACATTCTATACCGATAAGGAGGGCGTCCTCCTGCGAACCCATACTTCGCCGGGACAGGTGCATGTCATGCGCGAGAGAGCCCCGGAAAACATCCGTGTGATCCTGCCGGGCACCACCATGCGCTACGAGCAGCTTACCGCCCGCTCGGAAATAGAATTTATCCAGGTGGAACTTCTGGTGGTGGGCAAAGGCATTACCTTTGCCGACATGCGCGGCACGCTCAACGACTTTGCCCGCAGAACCTTTGGCGAGAACGCGCGAACGCGGCTTAGACCATCTTACTTCCCCTTCACGGAACCCAGCGCGGAAATGGATGTGGAGTGTTTTGTGTGCGGTGGGGAAGGCTGCGGCGTCTGCAAAGGCACTGGTTGGCTGGAAATCCTCGGCTGTGGCATGGTTCATCCGACTGTGCTGCAATATGGCGGCTATGACCCATCGGTCTATTCCGGTTTTGCTGCCGGCATGGGCATCGACCGTTCCACGCTGATGCGATATCACATTGATGATATTCGCCACTTCCGCAATAACGACATCCGCTTTCTGGAACAGTTCTAAGAGGAGATGAGATGAAAGCACCATTAAGTTGGATTAAAGAATACATCGACCTGGAAGGGATTGGCATCGAAGAGCTTGCCAACATTTTGACCAGTGTTGGTTTGGAAGTGGAAAACGTACTGCTGGTGGGGGTTGAAAAGCCAGAGGGTAAGCTGAAGAACAAATATGCCGGGCTGCCTTGGGATAAGGATAAATTCGTGGTGGCTGAAGTGGTGGAGGTGAATCAACACCCCAACGCAGACCGCCTTACGCTCTGCGAGCTCAACGACGGCACGGGGGTAACCACCGTGCTCACCGGCGCGCCAAATATGTTCCCATGGATTGGCAAAGGCAGGTTAGAACAGCCGCTAAAAGTGGCTTACGCCCGCGAAGGATCGATGCTGTATGACGGGCATCAACCTGGGCAGGTCCTCACAAAACTCAAAAAGACCACCATTCGCGGGGTTGAGTCGCGCTCGATGATCTGTTCCGAAAAAGAGCTCGGCATCTCCGAAGAACACGAGGGCGTGATCGAGCTGGACGCGGACGCCCCGGTTGGCATGCCGCTGGTGGATTACATGGGCGACGTAGTTTACGAAGTCGCGATCCTGCCGAACATGGCAAGAGATGCCTCCATACTCGGCATCGCCAGGGAGCTTTCGGCGGTTTTGGATAGACCTCTACGTCTTCCGGAGGGTGTTGCCATGCGGAAGGGTGGAGCTATTTCAGGGAAAGTAGCCCTGGAAGTTCACGACAGCACTTTAAACCCGCGCTTTATGCTGGGAATGGTGGAAGGGACACAAGCCCACAAGAGCCCCTACTGGGTGCAGCGCCGGCTTTCTCTGGCAGGAATGCGCCCGATCGACGCCCTTGTGGATGCGACTAATTACACCATGCTCGAAATCGGGCAGCCTTTGCATGCTTTTGACTACGACTTGCTGCAGCGGCGGGCTGGCGGTAAACCAACCATCATCACGCGCACAGCCAACGCCGGCGAGAAAATCACTCTGCTGGATGGATCGGAACCGCAACTTGACAGCCAAACGGAGCTGGTGACCGACACCGTCGGACCGCTTTCCATCGCGGGTGTGATGGGCGGTGGCGAGACCGGCGTGAACTCCGAAACCCGCAACGTGCTGGTTGAGTCGGCGAACTGGAACTTTATCAACCTGCGGAAAACTCTCAGCAGAACCCGAATCAGCAGCGAGGCTGCCTACCGCTTCAGCCGCGATGTGCATCCCGCTCTGGCTGAAACCGCGCTTGGTCTCTGCCTGAAACGCGTGTGGGAATGGGGCGGCGGTGAGGTTGTGCAGGGCGTGCTGGATGAGTATCCTGTGCCTTATGCAGATACTGTCAACCGACTCTCCGAAGCAACTATCCGCGAGGTGGTTGGGCAGGAAATACCCCTGCAAGAGTCCAGCCGGATTCTCGAAAGGTTAGGCTTCACCTGCCAAATGGAAGGCGGTGAGCTGGTGGTAAAGAGCCCGGCAACTCGCACCGACATTGAAACAGGCATCATCGGGCAGAGAAACCTGATAGAGGAGATTGTGCGGACGTATGGCTATGAACGCATTGCCGCTCATCGCCTTAGCGACGAGCTGCCGCCACAGATTGGCAACCTCAAGCTGGAAGCCGAAGAACGCATTCGCGACATTCTGGTCTCCATCGGTCTGCAGGACACTCTGGCATACCGGCAGACTTCGCCCGAACGCGAGGCACGGTATTTTGCTCGCGCGAAGTCGCCGGAAGGGCTTGCTTATGTACGCCTGAAGAACCCAATCACCCCAGACCGTACCGCCATGCGCCGCAGTGCCACGGCGACCATGCTCGAAATGTTGGAATACAACACAAAATTCAGGGCGGGTTTGGCGATGTTTGAATTGGGACCGGTCTTTTTACCGGTGGATGGCGAAGTATTACCCCGGGAGGAGCTGCGCCTGAGCATCGGCATGACCGGCGCGTGGGAAGCCGCCAGTTGGGACCGCCCTCAAAGCCCGGCAATGAACTTCTTTGACCTTAAAGGCGTTGTTGAAACCCTCATGGATGGGCTGCATATGCAGGCTGTCAAGTTTCAGGCACTGGATCACCCAAGCTTCCACCCCGGCAAGTGTGCGGAAGTGAAAGTTGGGGATGAGGTTGTGGGCGTGATGGGCGAGCTGCACCCGCAAATCAAGAAGAACTACGCCTTCGGGCAGGACTCGGTTCTGGTGGCTGAGTTTGATGGCGAAGCACTGGTCAGACTAAGCAACGCCTCCTTTACCAACCGCTCCATATCGAGTTATCCGGCGATGGTGGAGGATATTGCCCTGATCGTGGACGAAAACGTACCAGCGGATGATTTGGAAGCCTTGATCTGGCAAGCAGGCGGAAAACTCCTGGTGGGTGTGAAGTTGTTTGATGTATACAGCGACGCCCGGTTGGGCGATGGCAAGAAAAGCCTCGCTTACCAACTGACCTACCAGGCGTTCGATCGCACCCTAACCGACAAGGACGCACTCAACATCCGCAACCGAATCGTGAAACAGGCAAAAAACATATTCAGCGCGGTTCTACGCAGCCAGTAAACTTTTTTCGCTCACTTAATAAATCGAGGTGAAATTAATTTTCACCTCGATTTGATTCTGGAATGTGTTTAAGGCTTACTTAGCCTACCAAACGCGTTCGAGATCCGGATTGTCATTTGCCTGCCTGCCGGTTTTTGCCAGATCAACCCACTGGTCATGAACCTTAACGCGTACCACATCCGCGGTAAAGTCAGTGTTGGTTGACCCATGATTGTCGAACAGGGAAGACCCAACGGCGTAAATATTCACGGGAACCTGTAGCTTTTCAAAACGAGCGATTTTTTCCGCGTTAAACCCGCCCGATACGACAATCTTCACTGCCCGGCAGAAATCTCTGGCTTCTTCGCGTAAAGAATCCGGTATTTCCCAACTCTCTGCTGCCGAATCCAACGCCTGGCGCAGCGTGAAGACCAAACGTGGATTGACGCCGAGGTCCAGTGCGGGGTCGCCGATCGGGGGAACCGACACGTCCCGCAGAGATGAGCTGGTGTCGCAGCGGACGCCGTAGAGGCGATAGCGTTCCGCTTCATCCGGTTTGCCGGCATCGACCAACTCTCGGTAACGCTCGTACATGCGTTTGCAGATCAACAGGGAAGTGTTCACACAATCGTTGGTGAAGTCTACCAAGGCTATCCTTGGAATGCTCACCGGCAGCACGTGCGAAAAAGCCAGCATTGCTTCGGCGGAGTCGCCCAAAAAACTGGCAATCCCGGAATGTGAAACCGTTCCGCCCCCAAAACCGCCCCACCAATCACCCTGGGCATCGGTTGAAACAAACGGACCCACCTTGCCGGAATAATCATGGTTATAGCGTTCTACCGCGATTTGGTAGGCGTATCCGTCTGCTGCCTGGACTTCATGAACATCGAACCGGGCGGGGAAGAACATCAGGGGCTTGCCTTTGGCAGCCAAAAGAGTCTCATAGACATTTGTCGCCACTCTGCTGGAGCGGGCAAGCACCCCCAACGTTGGAGTCTCAAGGATGGCAAAATCGCGGTAACGCCCCCGTACACGCATAACGGGCTTAACCTGGCGCGGGTCGCCTTGATAATCGACAGTATGCCCGTCCTGAATTGCCCAAACCTGAAGATGATCCGCCGTATTGATGAAACGATCGTCTTCCCAATAACCGGTTCCATGCCAAAGCATGGTTAGAGCTTTATCGAGCCCACAGATAACCGTCCTCCCAGGATGGCGTGTGAACCATTGCATTTCAACTTCGATATCCCCGCAGGTAATTCCATCAGAGCTGATGCCGGCAGGCAGCGTGTTTTCTCTACCCTCGTAGACGTAATTCTTTTTCGAAAGCTCCGTCAACATGGTGGCAATATTCACGAAATACTTGTCCGAATACCAGCCTTTGCGCATGCGTTCGATGTCCAGTTTGAAAGTATCGTCATTCAGGCGTTCGCCATTGAACAGACTCATAAAAGCTCCTTAAAGATCGTCATGTGGGTGTTATTATACGGTTGATTCAAGGTCGATTGGCTTCACAAAGCCCAAAACCCAGGGCTCTCCATGCGCATAACCTGATTCGGCGAGCTCTCACCAGCCAAACGCGAGCCCTCTCTTGCCGAGAATGGCATCGTCAAAGAGCACCTGAGCGGGGGCTTGAGCGATACCCGCGCACACGAGCAGTGGCAGG
>JAYFQB010000309.1:0-2973 GCA_034927385.1 Anaerolineaceae bacterium
AATTCATCGCCAGGAACTTAGGTCAAAACAGCCTAATATCTGGACGCAATAGACAGAACTGATGTTCCATTTCAGAGAAAAGATGCTACAATGATTTGTAACAACCGCACCTTAATAAATGAATATCGAGAAAAACGTGGATTGCTGCCAGATGTTTCGCAAGAGGAGGAAACAATGACTCAGCAATCCAGAAAAAGCAAAACCAGGCGTCGCGGGCATAACGAGGGCAGTATCCGTCTGACCCCAAATGGAACCTGGCGGGCTTGGGTGACATTGACATCCGGAAAGCGGATCAGCAAGACACTTCCCACTAAACCTGAAGCCCGTGACTGGCTGCAGCAGAAGATGACGGAAGCAGAAGAAACGCTCGATGCAGAGAAGACACTCGGAGAGTACATGCTGGGATGGTTTGAGAACCATTCCTCGCAGTTGAAAGAATCCACTCGCTGCGATTACGAGATCATCATCCACAAGTCCATCCTGCCAGCGCTGGGTGAGGTGGTTTTGAATACGCTGCATCGCTCCGTGTTTGACTCGTTCTATACCAACCTGCGAAGGATACCGGTCGGTGACACACAAATCCGTTACATCCACCGCATTCTTCACAAGGCACTGCAGGATGCAGTCGATGACCGGATACTCACCTTCAACCCGTGCGAAGGCGCAAAGGCACCTAAGAAACAACGTATTCATCGAGTCTACTGCCCGTTGAACGAAGAGCAAAGCATCTTATTGATGAGCCAGGCGAAGGGAACCCCTCTGGAAGTGTTAATCAACCTGGCTCTCAAGACAGGCATGCGGCAGGGAGAGTTGTTCGCCCTGAAGTGGGAAGACATTCACTGGGAGACGCAGCAGATTCACATCCAGCGCAATTTGCAGCGTGTCCTTCGGGAGGGCAAACAGGTACGCACCTTCAGCACTCCCAAAACTGCAACCAGTGACCGCAAGATCATGGTGGGTGAGAAGACACTCGATGCGCTCAGGGCTCAACAAAAAGAAGTGCAGCTAAAGAAAGCGCTGGCGAAAAATCGCTGGCAGGAAAACGATCTGGTCTTTCCTTCCAGCACTGGCACTCCGCTGAATCAAAGCAACGTTCTGAAGCAATATGGAGAGATTCAGAAAGCGGCAGGGCTGAAACACATCCGTTTTCATGACCTTCGCCATATAGCCGCTTCAATCATGCTCAACCATGGCATTCATCTTCTGACAGTCTCCTATAACCTTGGGCACTCACAACCTTCAACCACACTGAATATGTATGGTCATCAGTTTAGCGCCATGGAGCTGCAAGCGGCTTGTCTGGTGGATGACATCTTTGATCAACCCCAACTTCAACCGCAAACTCAATCCAATCCGCTGCCTGCGGAGTTTCTCTCAGTGTCGAATCTTAAAAAATGATTTTTCAATCTTAAGAAGAATTGAGAGAAATACATAAAGTTTTGCACGTTTTTTGCACGTTTTTTTGCCCAAATATAGCAATCGGACGGCATAAAACACCATATATGCCGTCCGACTACCTTCAATCCCCTATATATAGGCGCCCCCGGCGCGGCTCGAACGCGCAACCTACTGATTCGAAGTCAGGTACTCTATCCATTGAGCTACGGGGGCTGGTCGACGAGGAGAATGTTAAGTTACAAGAGGCCTTTTTGCTGCATTTTCAACCGATTTTATTAAAATCAGGTGCTCACCTGATAGCCCAATCATAACAGCAAAACCCGTTTTTTGCTCAGATTTTCCCACCATTTCCCCTCCCCTCTACAAACCCTATATTAACGATATTCCGAAAGTGGAAAATTTGCCCCTCCATTTTCCGCTTTTGACATCTTGTATTCCCATCCGCCTGTTCCTATAATCTTTCCACACCACCAAATCACTCAAAATGGGGCAATTGGTACCTGCTCAACCTTGACAGTAGTTTATAATTTCGTAACAGTAAATAGAACAAATGGGCTAATTATTACGATAAAAAACCACGTGCCAACCACCAACGGAGGCCTTCTCAACCCCGATTCCTGCCCCCACGCCCACACCGTCGTTCACTCGATCAACCTCGGTCCCGCCGAGTACGTAAACATCCTGCGCCCCGACTACGCCGATCACCTGGTCTGTCTGGACTGCCTGGCAGACCTGACCGAGCTCGAAAACCAGCGTAATGAAACCGAAATTCCCTTCTGAAAGGACCTCCATGTTTATCGCCAGAGACCGTCACCTCACTCCCCAACAGGAAAAGCTTCTTGAAATCTTCAAACTGACTTATCCCACCGATCAAGCAAAATTCCAGGCGTACGCCGACGTGTACGCCCAATCCAGGCTGGACTCGGACATGGCTCGCTCCCGCATCATGAAACTTTCCCTCTGCAGAGACGCTCTCTTCCGGATTGCCCACGCCGGCGGAAAGTCACGCCTTGGTGAACTGCATGACCTCCCCTGGTGCAAGCACCTCGCGGAAACCACCCTTAACAAAATCAATGACAAGGAATAATATGACCGACCTCGTACCCTACTCTGACAATGTTCTCTCCACCTACGACGAAGTAGAAAAGGCTGCCCGCGCCATGGCTGGCAGTGGCTTCTTCTCAGACACCCACCAGGCCTCCCAGGCTGTCGTCAAAATTCTTGCCGCGAAGGAAATCGGTTTTGGTCCTTTCGCTGGCATGACTGGCATCAACATCATCCAGGGCAAACCCGCCTTTGGTGCCAACATCATGGCTGCTGCCGTCAAAAGAAGCGGTCGCTATAACTACATCGTCCGCGAAATGACCGACAATAATTGCGAAATCCTCTTCATGGAACGGCTCGACGGGAAGTGGACCAACCTGGGTTCCAGCTCCTTCAGTCTCGCCGACGCCAAAAAGGCTGGCACCAAAAACCTCGACAAATTCCCTCGCAACATGCTCTTCGCCCGCGCCCTGAGTAATGGCGTCCGCTGGTTTACGCCTGATGTCATGAACGGTTCGATCGTCTACACCC
>JAYFQB010000012.1:0-1752 GCA_034927385.1 Anaerolineaceae bacterium
AGTTATGGTGTTTTAATAGTTATTAAAACCCCCCATTCTATTAAAACTGATTGATTGTCCATCTTGTTTTTAATGAAAACATATGTTTTAATAAGTATTAAAAGAGGTTATTATGTTAAAAGAAGCAGATGTCTCTAAAAAAGGATTACTTGCATTCAGGGATTGCCTTTCGGTTGTGCCATCGCTTACAATCGATTCCTTAGAGGAGCTGCCCGCTAAAGAAATGCCTGATTACCAAGCGATTGTTCAAGGGGAGGGATTCAAACAGATCATTTACCTTGAAATAAAAACTCTGGGAACTCCAAAAAGCACGAGAGAGGCGGTCAATTTACTCGTGAGACGGATTCAAAATGAGCCCGCATCCTACGGGGTATTTGTTGCGCCTTACATAGCCCCTAGATCAGCTTCCATTTGCAAGGAATCTGGCATCGGGTATGTCGATTTATCTGGAAATTGTTCCATTGCTTTCCAACAGATTTTTATCAATCGAGAAAAGTCAGGAAATCAATTTCCCTTCAAAACCGGTCTATCATCGATTTACTCGCCAAAATCCGAACGCATATTGCGCGTTTTACTCGTCTACCCGTATCGAATCTGGAAGGCAATCGATCTTGCGAAAGAAGCTCAAGTCAGTCTTGGTATGATCACTCAAGTAAGCAAAAAACTGATTGAAGAAGAATGGCTGAGAAAGACGTCGCAAGGCATCTCATTAACCCAACCAGAAAAGCTATTAGCAGATTGGAGTAATAACTACACCGTTAAACGCAATGTCCAAAACAATTACTACTCAATGAAACCGCTACAAGATTTAGAAATCGAGATCGCTGATATATGTAGAATGATGAACATTCCTTATGCCTTGACTGGTTTTTCAGCGAGCAATCGGTTAGCTCCATTGGTCAGGGGTCAACGCGCAATGATATATGTCAGCCGGGATATTGATTCAGTGGCCGATAAAGTGGGTTTGAAACCCGTCGAAAGTGGCGCCAACATCATTTTGATTCAACCCTACGATGATGGTGTATTTTGGAACGCCAAATCGATCGGCGACCTAGAAATCTCCGAACCGGTTCAGGTTTATCTTGATCTGAAACGATACCCAGGACGTGGTGAAGAGGCAGCAGATTTTCTATTTAGAGAGGTGATTAATCCAAGATGGCAACAACTAAAAATGAATATGATCGCCTCCTAGTAGAGGCTGCGCACAGGGTACTGCTGGAAGTTGCTCGGCTTTTGTATGACTACCGAGATGGAATTGTGTTGGTAGGTGGCTCTGTTCCTGGATTATTATTTGACCAGGAAGTTTCTGAACACATTGGAACCATTGATGTAGATGTCGCATTGGATCAAAATACCATCATGGAAGTCGGTTACCGATCCATTATGCACTTGCTTTCCAAACGAGGATATGTTCAAGGGGATCAACCGTTTATTTTTTACCGTACTTTACAGATTGACGATCAAGAGATCACTGTTGAAGTGGATTTCTTGGCCGGCGAATATGGAGGGACGAGCAAGAATCACAGAACTCAGATCGTCCAAGATATGCATCCCAGAAAGGCGCGTGCTTGTGATCTTGCTTTTCTAAACCCTATTCAAATAACGGTAAAGGGTACTTTGCCAGAGGGTGGAAAGGATCGAGCTTCCATTCAAGTTGCTTCGATAGTCCCATTTCTCGCAATGAAAGCGCAGGCTTTGAATAGTAGGCTCAAAGAAAAAGATGCCTACGATATTTATTATTGTTTAACCAAC
>JAYFQB010000174.1:0-6953 GCA_034927385.1 Anaerolineaceae bacterium
GGGTTTCGTATTCGCCAACAGCCTGCGTTCCATCCACAAGAGCGAGGGCAGCCTCCATTTTGTTCTTTTCAACGTTATCTACTGCCACAGGCTTGAATTCCGGCTTTGTTAACAGTTGTTTGTACTGCATCATGCCTTTCAGGACCCTGCCGGCTTCATCCGGAAATGCATAAACAGGCACGCCAGCCATGTTAAGGCTTTGCTCAGCTTCCAGTGTGCTGCGTTCACCCATCAGGCAGGTAAGCAGGGTTTTTTGGGTTTTCCTGCCGATTTCAATCCAGGAATTTGCCACGCCTTCAGTGTCCACCAATGACTGTGGAACCAAAATAGGCAGCAAAACATCCACGCCTTGGTCCGCGTCCAGATTGCTCAAGCTCCAGATGTAATCTTCCGGGCTAACTGAGCCAAGCATGTCAACCGGGTTAGAAACCTGTGCGCTTGGGTTTAGCTTTGTGCGTAGAGTCTGTTGAATTTCAGGGGAGATTTGCGCAAGCTCAAAACCATTGAAAGCCAGGCTGTCTGCCGCGAGAGCCGCCGCGCCGCCCGCGTTGGTCGTCATAGCCACGCGCTTACCGGCGGGTAGAGGTTGGGTTCCTAATGCCCAGGCAACGTTGAAGAGTTGGCTGATGGTTTCAACTTCCACCACCCCCGCCTGCGCAAGGGCTGCCTGGTATGCGGTGTACGAACCCGCGAGCGACCCGGTGTGCGAGCTAACCGCTTTCGCGCCGGCATCGTTTTTCCCAGCTTTCAGAAAGACAATCGGCTTCTTGCGCGAAACGCGCCTCGCAACCTCCATGAACCTGGGTCCATCCTGAATTCCTTCAACATACATCGCGATGACTTTCGCGTTTTCATCTTCGGCAAAATACTCGAGCATATCAGCTTCGGTCACGTCCATCTCATTGCCCAGGCTAGCAAAGTGAGAAAACCCGATCTTCGAATTGATAATCAGATCAATCACCCCTCCGCAGATCGCACCGGATTGCGAGATGAAGGCAATCGGTCCCGCGGGAGGCAGCCCTTTGATGAAAGTCGAGTCCAAACCCGTGCGAACATCGATCGTTCCCACACAGTTGGGTCCCACAACCCTCATCCCATACGACCGCGCAAGTTCTTTGACTGCCCGTTCAACTTTTGCGCCTTCTTCGCCCAGTTCCCGGAACCCGCCTGTTATGATGACCACAGCCTTAATGCCGCGTTCCCCGATCTCTTTCATCGTGTCCATAATGACGGTGACGGGCAGCACCACAACCGCAAGTTCCACCGGATCCGGTACATCGGTGATTGAAGCGTAAGCTTTCTTGCCGAGGATTTCGCTGGCGTTTGGATTGACGGGATAAACCTCGCCTTTGTAACCATACGAAATAAGGTTTTCCAGAATTCCGTAACTCAGTTTCCTGGGATTTGTGGACGCGCCTAAAATTGCCACGCCTTTAGCGTCAAAAAATGGGGTGAGTGATGATGTCATGCTTCTCTCCTGAAAGTTAGTCAGATGGATTATACCAACTCCCACAGGGAGATTGGTCCAAACCCGCCTTAGCAAGCTATAATTCAGGCAAGATGCCCAGCCTTTCCTCCGATAAACTTGAACCACTACAGCAGCAAGCGGCTGATTTTGAAGTTTATCCTCACTTGTTTATAAGTGGACCTGCCTCCTCAGGGAAGACAACCGCAGCCTTGCAAAGATTGCGGCAAATTCTTAACAGCCCCGGGGAAAAGTCCAATTCCTCAACACTTGTTTTGGTGCCACAGCGAAGCCTCGCTCAGCCATACCTGGATTACCTGCGCCAGACCCACGCGCCTTCCAGCCACATGGTAAGCGTCCAGACTATGAGCAGCATCGTGCGCCGGATGGTTGCCCTGTTTTGGCCTCTGATTGCCAGCCGCCGGGTTTTCAGGCATCCCTTTGAGCCGCCCCGTTTTTTGACACTCGAAACAGCCCAATATTACATGGCGCAAATGGTTGACCCTCTGATCGACAAAGGTCATTTTGCCGCCATTACTCTCACGCGCAATCGGCTGTTTAGCCAGTTGTTGGATAACCTTAACAAATCAGCCATTGTTGGCTTTCCCCACACCGAGCTTTCTCAAAGGCTCAAAAACGCGTGGACAGGCGACCAGGCTCAGTTGGAAGTTTACGATGATGTACAGCTTGCGGTGAACGTTTTTCGTGCCTATTGCCTTGAGCAAAACCTGCTGGATTTTTCGCTTCAGGTAGAGCTTTTCCGGGAAATTATCTGGCAGAACGAAACCTTTCAAAAGTATTTTCAGAGTCAGTATCAGCACCTGATTTATGACAACAGCGAGGAGGACCCACCTTACGTTCACGACATCGTGGGCTCCTGGATCCAGAACCTGAGGTCATCCTTGATCATTCTGGATGAAGGTGGCGGTTTGCGCAGCTTCCTCGGCGCCGATCCTGAATCAGCCGCTCGGTTGGCAGTCTCCTCGTCAACACGCCTGCATTTTTCAAAAAATTACGTGAGCTCGCCCGCGATTGAGTCGCTGTTGGTCACGATGCAGCAACCTGAAGCGGAAAAACTACCTTTCTCGACAATCTCGAAAACCTTTATTACGTCCCCCAAACAACCGCGGTTCTTCCCGGAGTTGTTGCAGGAGGTCAGCCAGGACATTGTCAACCTGGTCCTCAACGGTACGCCCCCGGATCAAATCGTCGTGCTCTCCCCGTTTGTGCGGGATCCCTTGGTTTTCGAGCTTTCGCGGCGCCTTGCCAAAGCAGGAATTCCAACCCAAAGCCTGCGTCCTGCACTTGCGCTCAAGTCCAACCCACACATTCAGGCAATCCTTACCCTTGCCTCTCTGGCACATCCGGAATGGGATCAGTTTCCACACCTCTTTCAGGTTCAAACATCCCTCACCACCACCATTCCCAGCCTTAATCCCCTCCAGGCTCGCCTGCTTTTCTCCTCAAACACCTTCGATGAAAAAGTCACTGCTCTGCCTGAGCCAGGAACTCTCCCTAAGGGGGTTATTAGCAGAATTCCCGCCGAGTCCATCCAAAAATCCGAGGAACTTCGCCTATGGCTGAAATCTGCGGATGGAAATGAGCCGTTGGATTACTTCCTCAGACGGATTTTTTCAGAGCTGCTCGCCCAACCCGGTTTCGGTTTTGCGGAAAGCCAGGATGCCGGCGCCGACATTGCGCGTTTGATCCAAAGCTACCAGAAGTTCAAACAACCGCTTAGAGCTGATCAAAAATCCGACAGTGCCTCTTACCTCGGCGGCGAATATTATCGAACCCTCAACCAAGGTTTGCTTTCAGCCTTATACCTGCCGGATGATGAAGTAGTTGGTGAGCCCGGCGTGTTAATCGCGCCAGTAATGACCTTTTTAATGCAAAACCGCACTGCGTTGCATCAATTCTGGCTGAATATGGGGAGTAAAGGCTGGTATGAACGGCTTGAACAACCGCTCACGCATCCATATGTGCTCAATCGTCAATGGAAACCCTGCAAAAAGTGGAACGCCGATGACGAGCTTGCTTTAGCCCGCTTTAATCTGGAACGCACGCTGTTCGGTTTGATGCGCCGCTGTAGTGGTCAGGTGCACTTTTGCACCTCGGAGTACAGTGAAAGCGGTGAGCTCGAAAGAGGTTTGCTTCTGACCTGGGCTCAAAATCTCTTCCGCTCGGCGGTCAGGGAGGCGGCACATGACTGAACCCGTCTTGCGCCAATCCCAAGCGAAGGTTCTTCGCTACCGCTCCGGTTTCATGGGCATTTCTGCCGTCCCGGGAAGCGGAAAAACCTTCACGCTTTCCAATTTGGCTGCCAAACTCCTGCTTACAGCTGATATCCAGCCCGAGCAGGAGATCCTTGTCGTTACCCTCACTAATTCCGCCGCGGACAACTTCTCTCATCGGATCGGCTCTTTGGCACGCGAGTATGGTCTTCTCGAAGGGTATGGCTACCGAGTGCGTACTCTTCATGGGTTGGCAGTCGACATCATTCACCAGCGCCCCGAACTCGCCGGGCTTGGCAATGACTTCCGAATCATCGAAAAGGAAGACGCGGACACCATCCTGGACGAACTTTCCATCGACCAGTTTACGAAGCATCAGGATATCTTCACATCTTTACTTTCCCCGGATTATTCATCCGGGAAGCAAATAGAGACTTTGTGGAAAAACAAACGGGGATTGCCTGCCCTGATGAACGACCTCGCAAACAGTTTCATCAGGTCTTCCAAAAACCTCGGCTACCTGCCTTCCGATTTAGCAGCCATTCAAAAGTCCCGTGCTGTTACGCCCCTGTTCCAGATTTGCGTTGACATCTACAAGGCATATCAGGACCGCCTGGGTTTGCTCGGCGCGGTTGTTTTTGACGATCTGATCCACCTCGCATGGAAATGCCTGAAAACCGATCACAATCTCGTGCGGCAGCTTGCCCATCAATGGCCCTATATCCTTGAAGATGAAGCGCAGGACTCGAGCAGGCAGCAGCAGTCGATCCTGGAAATTTTGGCGGAACAAACTGGCAATTGGGTTCGGGTTGGCGACACCAACCAAGCCATTTATCAGAGTTTCACCACGGCAGACCCTCGCCATCTCAAGGATTTCCTTGCCCGCAAGGATGTTCTGGCTGTGGATTTGCCCGAATCGGGGAGATCCTGCCAGAAGATCATCGACCTTGCAAACCATTTGAATAAATGGGTTCAAACAAGCCATCCCAACCCTGATGTGCGGGATGCGTTGACAAACCCGTTTATCATTCCAACCAAACCTGGCGACTCGCAGCAGAACCCGCCTTCCACCCTTCTTTCAGTTGAAATCAACAAAACGGCATTCTCGCCGGACGAGGAACTGAAATTTATCGTCAGCCAAACCAAAGCCTGGCTCGAAGAGCATCCTCAGGATACAGTCGCGATTCTGGCTCTAATGAATACGCGGATAAAGTCGATCGCGGACGCCCTGACGAAAAACCACCTCGAGTATGTTGATGTCCTGATGGACACCCATCGGGAAACGCGGGTAACCATCGGCAGCATTGTTAACCTCATGAAGCTGATCTATTATCCTCTGGACCAAAAAATGGCAGAAAAAAGCCTTCAGGTTTTTTATCGTCATTTCAAATCAGACCCCGCCCTCACAGAAGTGCTGAACTCCGCGTTGGGCTGGTTTAGGACTCTCCCTCAATTGGAGGATTTCTTCTATCCGCTGGAGCTTGATCCTCTGGAAGAATACGCGTTCACCGATCCGAATGCCGCCAGCTTGTTGGCTGAATTCCGCGCATCAGTGCTGCGTTGGCATCAGGCGGCTTACCTTCCGTTTGACCAACTGCTGCTGGTCGTCTCACAGGATTTGCCGCTTGAACCCTTTGAACTGGCGACAGTTCATAAAGCCTCGACCTACATTAAGAACAGGATGGATAGCCATCCCGAGTGGGCTATAACCAACCTCATTGAAATCCTTACCGAGATTGCAAAAAATGAGCGCTCTTTCCTGAGCGCCAACCAAAACCAGGATGATTTTGACCCAAATAAGTACAAAGGGAAAGTGGTTTTATGTACCTGTCATAAAGCGAAAGGGCTTGAATGGGACAAAGTCTTTCTGACTTCCGTGAACACGTATGATTATCCCTCAGGGGTAGATAACGACAGCTACATCAGTGAGAAGTATTTCATCGACAACCATCGCAACCTCCAGGCGGAAATCCTGGCGGAGCTTGGAATTTTGACCTCAGACCACTCTTCCGCGGTTGCTCATCCCGGGATTGGCAGAATTGAAGCACGGAATGAGCTTATTCGAGACCGGATTCGGTTACTTTATGTAGGAATAACCCGCGCGAAGTCATCTCTGACCATCAGTTTCAACACCGGAAATCCTGGCGCGAGAAATAAATTAACCCCAGCCGTGGCTCTGCAAGCCCTTTGGCAGGAGCAAAATGATGACTGACCTATTGCCGACTGGATTCATCTTTCACCAGAGCAACCTCCAGGCTTTTGAGAACTGCCATTTCAGTTTCTATTTACGCTATGTCCGCAAGCTTCCCTGGCCTGCGCCTCTCGCGGAGAGGAAGGTAACCTTCGAGAAGGATGTCGCTGCTGGCTCCATGTTCCATTCGTTGGTCCACCAGTTTTTCCTGGGTCTGGAACCTGACCTGCTTGTTTCCTGTGCCAGGGAATTTCCTGATGAGCGGCTCTCACTTTGGATTGACAACTTTTTACACAGCCAGTATGCGAAAATCGCCCCAAATCAGTTCGCGGAGCACATTTCGCGAATAGACCTCGATGGCAACCTGCTCCTTGCAAAATTTGACCTGCTTCGCGTCGAGCAAGACACGCTTGAGATCTTCGATTGGAAGAGCTCTCGGGTGTTGCCAAAGCGGAACCAACTCGAACGACGCATTCAAACACAGGTTTATCCCCTGGTTGCAGCCATGACTCAGGCTCACAATCCAGCCCTTGTGCGCATGCACTACTGGGAAGCAGGTTTCCCTGACCAGCCGATCACTTTTGCGTTTGACCAAAAAGCGATTGAACTTCACCGCAACAAAATTGCCGGATTAATTACACTGATCCGTTCATTGGATGCTGATGAGTTTTTGAGGACTACGAACCTGAAAAAGTGTGCTTTTTGCGAATACCAGAGCTATTGCGCCAGGGTGGGAGCTGAAGGAGATCAGGAGTCGTATGCGGATTGGGTTGATATGGGATTGTCGGAACCTGAAGGGTAACAAGCACGAATACTTACTGAGATCCTACGGACCTCAAGCGATATAATTAAATAAAAAATGGGCAGAACAGGGCTCGAACCTGCGACCTCATCTGTGTAAAAGATGCGCTCTGACCAACTGAGCTATCCGCCCGGGAAAGTTATTATAAACGAAAAATGAGAATTATTCGATTTGAAACGCAAACTACTGAACCCCAATTTGGTTGGATCCATGACGGCAGAGTTGGTATTATCCAAGGAAACCCCTTTGGCGAATTTCGCC
>JAYFQB010000239.1:0-6922 GCA_034927385.1 Anaerolineaceae bacterium
ATCTCGATCGCTGCTGGTTTCCTCGTGAAGAAACTTGGCAGGGATGTGATTGAGAACCTGCTTCCCGCCACCATCACAGGTCCCATCGCCATGGTCATCGGTTTGACCCTGGCTGGCAACGCGCTTGCTGATGCCGCCCCCGCCGTCGCCGGCGCCGGTTTTGTTAACAACCTCCCCTGGATCGTTTCTCTGGCTACCTTGTTGGCAACCATCCTTTTCTCGGTCTACCTGAAGGGGTTCCTTTCCCAATTGCCGCTCTTCCTTGGTCTGGTTTTCGGTATCGCGGTTGCTGGAATCCTTTCCGCCGCGACTGGAGCCGTCCTTTTCCGCGCCCTACCCGAAAGCGTTGCTGCTCAGGGCATCTTCGCTCTGCCGCACTTCACTCTGCCCACGGTTCACTGGGGCGCCGCGCTGGCAATTATGCCTGTCGCGCTTGCCACAATCCCTGAATCCACGGCACACATCTACCAGTTGGATGTTTATGTGAACGATCTGGCAAAGAAACTTGGCTCAAAGAAGAAGTACGACCTGGTTGGGGAACTTGGCAGCAACTTGATTGGTGACGGTGTTGGCGACATGGTTGCCGGCGTCATGGGTGGTCCTGCAGGTACGAACTATGGCGAGAACATCTCCGCGATGGCAATTACCCGCGTCTTCTCGGTGCCAGTGCTGATCACCGCCGCGATCATCGCCCTGATCATCGCCTGTTTCACCCCGTTAGTAAAAGCCATCTATTCTATTCCGATCAGTGTCATCGGCGGCTTGGAAATCTACCTCTTCGGCGCAATCGCTGCCCAGGGTATCGCCATCATGATTGACAAACATGTCGACATGTTTAGCGCCAAGAACATCGCTGTGATCGCCACCATCATGGTTATCGCCCTCGGCGGTCACTATACCTTCGGCGGCATGATCCCCTTCTTCGGAGCGCAGCTTCCCGCCCTTTCAACCGCCGCTATCTTCGGTATCGTGCTGAACGCTCTGCTGAACATCGGCAACAAATCCAAGAAAAAAGCAGAATAAGTTTACTTACTGAGTTAAGCAATTAACTCTTACATAAAAAGAGCTGGTCCCACAAAGACCAGCTCTTTTTTTATAGCCCAACCCGACCAGGGTTTACTCACCGGTGGGCAAGGCGTAAAGCTCATCAATGGACAGACCAAACCTGTCGCGGATGTAGTTGACCATCAGGTCAATCGAATGCTGGTAAACGTTCTCAACCGAGCCATCATAGGCTTTCAGAAAGTATTCTTCAACGCTTGTTTCCGGGTCGCTGCACCAATCATCAACAAACTCTCCCCTATCAGGATAGTACGTGAACTTCGCGCCGCCTTGTTCGTTATCATCCGCTCCGACCTCAAACATATTTTTGTTTACGTTATAGAGGATCACAACACGGTAAGCTTCGCTTAGTGGCGTAAAGAAACGCACGTCAAAGTCATTCTCACCCCATTCGGGGCGATGGATTTCAAGGTTTACCTCTCTCTCGCCGCGTTCTTCATATAACCAGGTTGCGTTTTCTTTAACTTCGAAAAAGCCGAGAAAACTGAGCGTTGGCGGCATATACGGCAGCTTAAAAAGCTTGTCGGGGGTCATGTTGAAGGTGCTCTTAATGAGGTCATCAAAGAATCGTACAGGCGCGTGCAACACTTCGTCACCCTCCCGCACGTCAAACGCCGCGCGGATCACCTCCTCCACGCCCGGGCGGAGTGCCTGGTCCAGGTTATAGCTGCCATCGGCGATGTTGTAGACATAGTTGACCACTTCTTCGCCATCCAGGTACATTTGGCAAACATAGGCATTGTGGATGCCATAGTAACCAATGGATGTCTTATACTGGTCATCAAGGTACGTGGTGATGCGGATGATATCCACATCCCAGTTAAATGGAGGGGTGCCCCAGTTGGCATGGTTGACGAAGATATCCGCGGTTTCACTTTCGAAACAAGCCTGGTGGGTGTTATCGTCAAATTGAAACCCGAGCTCCTCCAGAGTGGATGGGATGATGAAATCCTTCTGTTCGAGGTTAAGGTAGATGTCCGCCAGCGGCGATAAATCCTCCAGGGGGGCGTCCGCCAGGTAGAGCTGCCGCAGGCTGGTCAGCTCTGATAGCGGCGTGAGGTCGGAAATGGTCGAACCATCAAGCATGAGGACCTCCAGCCCAACCAAATTCGCCAACACGCTGTAGTCGGAAGCCTGACAGCCGGAGAGGATCAGGACCTTCAGGTTCGTCAACTCTGAGAGAGGCGATATATCGGCAACCGGACTGCCCGCCAGTGACAATGCACTAAGCTTGGTCAGACCCCGCAGCGGGGAAATGTCGCTGATGGCATGGTTGGAAAGGTCAAGTGTTTCGAGGTTGCTGAAGCTCTCGAGCCCACTTAGGTCGTGAATCAAGGATTCTTCCGAGACCGCACGCCGCAAGTCATCACTGATGTCCATCCGCGTTACTCCCTGCGCCTCAGCCAAAGTAATATCGCCTTCGGGTTTGCCGATTGAACCGCGCACGATTGCTTCGAGCACCGGGTCGGCAAAGGTGACCACAGCTGGCAGAGGGGTCGGTTCAGGCGCAAGGTTCGGCTCGGCTGGAACCACCCCCTCAACGGGTGCGGTCGGAGAGGCAGGGATGGCAGGCATGGTGCAGGCAGCAAGCATGAGAACCAACAAAGAGGCAAAGAAGTTTTTATGGAAATGCTTCATTGAAGAAACTCCTTTCAATGTGACGCTGATGATGAAGTTAAGGCGAAAAAAATCCTAACCGGCAGGTTAGTTCGTAATTTGGAAAGAATTAATGAATGTTCTCAATCACAAGGTCAGCCAGCTGCTGCAAGGTTCTTTCGATAAATCTTGCTCCCTTCTCAGCCGTTGCCTTTGTCGGATCCCCAAAGATACCTTGCTTGGCGAATTCAATCCAGCTTATCGGTCGGATGTCGAGATCCGGCGGTCTCACCGGATAATCAGCCTGAGCCTTATCCATTCGTACCAGCTCCGGGGTAATCCTTAACAACACTGAGGTCTCCATTTCGCCACCGTGTAAGCCCGAACCATGCCACAATTCGGTCTCCATGATCCCAGACGCGGCTTGCTTCATGTCCACGATATAGCTGAAATGGTAAACATTGTTAAAGCCTTTTTCATCGAGCAGCTCCCGCGCTGCAATTTTGCTAGGCGCGACATTACCTAAATGCCCGCTGAAAAGGATAATGTTGCGGGGGGATTTACTCTCAAGACTTGTAACAATATCTTTCAAAAAGTTGATGTACGTTCTTTCCTGAATGGCAATCGTGCCGGGAAAATCTTTTGCTGACCAGACCTGCCCATACGTCAGGGTAGGTGTAACCAGGCAGTTGGTCCTCTTCGCAACTTCGAGGGCTAAATAATCGGCAATCGTGCTATCGGTGTTTAGAGGGAGATGAAATCCGTGCTGTTCGGTTGACCCCAAAGGCACGATGATTGCTCTCGCCGCTTTCATCATGATTTCCGCTTCCTGCCATGTCAATTCACCTAAACGGTGCTTGTCCTTCACGGTAATCCTCCTCGTATGCAGAAACACATTATTTTGTTATCACAAATAATACTCCAACAAGACTGTTTTTTGTTGCGGTTTTTGTGCAAATGCTCTTGAAAGAATTCAAGAGAGGGATATGAAGATTAATACTGGAATATCGGCCGTTTGGTTTAGTATAGCCGGGGGTTGGAAAGGCAAGCCTCCCATCAATCCCCAATATCTAAGTGCGACGGGATGGAGGTTACGAAATTTTCGCCGTCTTCAATCCCGCTGGACTGTTCAATCCATCGCCGCACCCATTTGGGGTGACTTTTCAGTTAGCGAAGCAACCGAAGCGCTTTGCCTCTTAGGATTTCGTCAAAAAAGTAATCTCACACTCAACCCCGGCACGGTCAAGGTTCTGCCTTACTTCGGCTTCGTCTTCTGGCAGGAACCGGAGCGAGAAGCCGCAATCCGAAGAGAGTTCCCGCGGCGTCGGCACGAGCTTAACCGAAAGACCTGCCTGCGTCAGGATTTTTTCCGACCGGATTGCCGAGGTGGTCGTGTGAAACAAGACGATTCCGTAGGTCATCCTCTCGCAATCCTTTCCACCGCAACAACGACCTTTTCGATTTCCGCCAAGGTGGTCAAAGGACCCGGCGCGAGGCGCACGGTGCCATGCGGGAAACTGCCAATGCTGCGATGCGCGGCTGGAGCACAGTGCAGCCCCACCCTGCAAAGGATGCCAAATTCCTCATCGAGCCGGTAACCGACTTCGGATACGCTGTTTCCTTCCAGAACAAAAGATGATACAGCGGTTGTCAGCCGCGGTTCCTGCGGTCCGAACAGGCGCACCCCTTTGATGTTGGCAAGCCCTTCGAGCAGATGGTCCATGATTTCAATATCATGCATCCGCAAAGCTTTAAGCCCACGTTCAGCCACCCATTTCAACCCGGCTCCCAATCCGGCAATTCCCACTCCGTTTGGCGTTCCGCTCTCGTATCGGTCGGGCAGATCTTCCGGCTGAATTTCGTGTTCAGACTTGCTGCCTGTTCCGCCGAAAACCAGCGGGTTGATTTCGCGCGGGTCAACCCAATCTCCAATAACCAAACCGCCCGTGCCTGGGGGACCTTGCAAACCTTTATGACCGGTAAAAGCCAAAAGGTCAATCCCCATGGAGGGCATGTCAATCTCAACCACACCGGCAGTTTGCGCCGCGTCCAACAGCATCAACGCGCCGGCTTTGTGTGCCAGTCTGGCAATTTCAGGCGCGTTGATAAGCGTGCCGGTTACGTTGCTGGCATGATTTAACACCACCAACCTCGCATCCTGGCGGAGTGCATCAACAAAGTCCTCAAGGTTAAAAGCGCCATCCTCCCGGGCGGGAACCACATCAACTATCACCCCTCGTTTTTCGAGCTCACGCAGCGGACGCATGACCGCGTTGTGTTCCATTCCACCGGTCACCACACGCTGCCCTGGCTGGAGGATGCCAAATATTGCCGTGTTTAGCGCGTGGGTGGCATTCAGCGTAAAAATAACCCGCAGGGGATCAGAAATCCCAAACAACTCTGCCAGGGCTTCACGCGTATCAAAGACAACCCTGGCTGCCGCGATGGACAGCCTGTGACCGGAGCGGCCGGGGTTTCCCCCGGCGCACTCCAAAAAGTTGCTCATCGCCTCGCTGACTTCCGCTGGTTTTGGCCAGGATGTAGCAGCATGGTCGAGGTAAATCATTTGGTCAGGGTAATGTGATAGGTGCCAGACGCATCCTGGTTCACTTCTGCTGCCCAACCCAACAGCTTACCGGTCCGCTCAACATTGGTGCGGGATGTAAACGAATCGCTCAGGATTACCAACTTACCCTTGGTCATTAAAAGCAGCGCTTCCCGGGTGAGCATGGCAGGCTCCGGGCATGAAAGACCACGGGCGTCAATAGTTTTTGCTTCAGACATTAGATTCTCCTTATGCAGAGCGCGATTCGCGCATGGTTAAGCCGATGATAACAAGAATTACCAGCCCAATGATCACAACGGCTGGTCCATAAGCACCAGGACCAGCAGCCGAACTGGCAAGGCTGAAGGTATGGGCAACAGCCGCGCCGGCAATCATGCCGAACACAAATACCGCGGCGTCCGTATCGCCCTCACCGCTGAGAAAAACCTGCCGTCCCGGGCAACCGCCCGCCAAAGTGAACGCCAAGCCTGAAAGCACCATCCCGCCAAAGTTCCATAAGACGTTCGTATGGGCAACAGGCTGACCCTCAAAGCCGGGGTTAAACTGACCCAGAGCAAGGTTGGTGATAAAGGCGGCGACAATTAGCGCGAGAACGCCAAACAGAAGGTGTGTGTCGCGCAGGAGGATTGTATCCCTCAGTGCTCCAACCGTGCAGAAGCGGCTGCGCTGGGCAAGAAAGCCAATCAACAACCCAACCGCAAGCGCAATCAACAGCGGCGCGTGCTGGCTTCCGGGACCCGTGGTCGAGAAGAAGATAGGACCAACCAGATTGCCATCGGCATCCCGCCCAAACAGCGGGGCAACAACTAAAAGTACAAGCAGAATAATTACAAATACAGGCATAATCCAACCAGCAGCGGCTGCCGTTGGTCGGCTGCGACCCAGGCTAAAGCCTCGCTTGAGGAAGACGATGCCAAGCCCAATCCCAACAATCAAACCGATAATCCCGGGAATCGCGTTCCAGTCCCCGCCACTCAGCCGTAGAAAAGCACGCCAGGGACAACCGAGGAAAACCAGCGCGCCAATCATGGCGAACATGCCGAGTAAGAAGCGCACCAGCGGAGAAGAACCGCCGCGGGGTTTGAACTCACGGAAAATGAGCGCGGCAATTAAAGAGCCTAATACAAAGCCAATGATTTCTGGGCGGATATATTGAACCGCGGCGGCACGGTGCAAGCCAAGCGCGCCGGTAATATCGCGGGTGAAGCAGGCAACACAGATGCCCATGTTGCCAGGGTTGCCGAGTTTAACGAGGACTGGCGCGAGGATGCCGATCACCACGCCGGTAATGATGGGTCCCCATCGGGAAACAAGAAATTTGGAAATCTTTTGCATAATCGGGTTCCTTTCAAGTTAACTAAGTAAGATCTCCTCTCACGAGCTGGAGACCTTAGAACCCGAAGGGAATCAATTCACGGGCAGCGCGGTCAACCTGCCTCGTGTCAGAGATGGATGCGTCACGCGCACCCTGACACGTCCAAATCAACGTCGGTAGAACAGGTTGGTCATCGCGTCACCTCCTTCCCAATTAGCCATGGGTCTATTTTACCAGCACCGCGCGTTTTGCTGACAAATTGCCCATAAATCGAAGGACTGTGATATTGGGGGGGCTGAATCGGCGGAGAATACGCCGTAAGTTCGAGCGCTTCATGCCACCAGCGACGCTCGGCGGCATCCCCGCGTGTTCGTTTTAAGAGA
>JAYFQB010000150.1:0-2807 GCA_034927385.1 Anaerolineaceae bacterium
TCTAAAAAAACCTTAAAAATATGCGGTTAAAACAGATAGTGATTCACATTTTGGAATCAGCTTTTTAAGATTCAGAAGGCTACGCGCCGCCGGCTTATTTTCAGCGCAGCATCAATTTTGCGGCGCGTCGGCCAATCTCCACCGCAAAATTTGTGCCCCGGTCCCAGGGGTAAACCTGGCTCATGCTGGCAAAGTACAGGTTGGGGATCGGCGTTTCGATCAGCGGGATATTGGCGGAATGATTCAAGAGCGGAATGGGTTGGGCATAGGACGTTTTGGAAACCCAGATCTTGTTTACCCAATCCCGGTTAAAAGCTGGATTGATTTTCTTCAGGTGCGGCAGGAATTCCTCCGCCAGTTCCTCATCACTTTTGGCGAAGTTAGGATGGTCGGTTTCCAGGTAATCTCCGATATAAAGAATATGATCCCCGCCAAAGTATTCAGGCTTGAGGAAGTTCGTATGTTCCACCAGCGAAAGGAAGGGGAAACCAGCCTGTTTTGGGATGTTGTACCAGTAGTACCCCTCGGGTGAGAGTGGGTGCTTGATCGAGACCGTCATCACGACCGCGCCCATACTTTTTAGTTTTAACAGCCCCGCGAGATAGTCGGAGGGCAGGTCCGGCGCCATTTTCGCCATCATTCCAGGGGAAAGGGTCACCAAAACCTGGGCAAAGCGTTTCTCCTCCCCGCCATCCGCAAACCTAACAGATATCCGCCCATCTTCCAGACGTTGGAGGGAGCTGACGCGGGTGTTGTAGCAAATTTCAACGCCTTTTTCTGCGAGTTTGGCGGCAAACTTATTCGCGAAGACCTGAAAACCGCCCTTAAAGGTGCCAAGGCGCGAGGTACGGACATGTATCCGTGCCCACATCCACGCCATGTTGACCTTGTCGTGCCAGGTTTCGCCAAATTTGCCAATCATCATCGGCTGCCACATGCTTTCGTAAACCTTGCTGCCGGCATATTTCCGCATCCAGGCGTCGGTTGTGGTCTTTTCGAGCTTGCGCCAGTTGTTTGTCAGTTTCAGATATAGACCAACCAACCCAAAACGGATTTTGTTGATGCCAAACCCAAGCCCAGGATACGCCAATGCAGCCGGAATGGAATCGAAGGGGTAGAACTTGCCCCTGTAATACATAACGCTGATCGGTCGGGGAAAGACAACCTCATCCGCCCAACCCAGTTCATCAATCAGCCCAAGCAAATTGGAGTCCGTTTGAAACCAATGGTGATAAAACCGCTCCACAGACCAGTCCCAATGAGGCTCCTTAAAACCGGAAGCCAAGCCTCCGGGTTCGGCCGACGCTTCAAAGATGCTCACCTTTTGCCCGGCTTTAGCCAGGTCCCAGGCGGCACTTAAGCCGGCGAAGCCTGCCCCAATAATGGCGATATGGCGTTGGTTTTCAGTCATGGTTAGTCCTTCCTGTGTGAGCTATCAGTGTTTTCTGCTGAACTGTAATCCGTCTGCATTTGTTCTATGTTGGTGCTCAGGCTGAAGCCTTCTTTGACGAAAAAGATGGCGCCCAATGCAGTGATGGGGATCCAAAGCGCAACGCGCAGCATCAGGGCGTAACCTAACGCCAGTTCCGCCGGAATGCCAAAAAGCGAAAGCATGAACCTGGCGGCGGCATCAAAGGTGCCCAGTCCGCCGGGTGCGGCAGGGATTAGCAGCACCAGGTTGACCACGCCCTCAACCAGCAGCAGGCTCATAAAGCTCAGATCGAGCCCAAGGGCTTTCATCACGCCCCAATACAATCCGCCTTCAAGCACCCAGACCAACATGGAGAGAGCAAGAACCAAAAGCGATTGCCCGGGTGAACGCAGCACCCGCAACCCTTCGATGAATTTATCCAGTATTCCGCTTACTTTCGGGCGTAGTTTCGCGGGCAACAATTTGTTGATCAGCCAACCGCTCACAGCCTGTGTTTGTTTTGGCAGGAAGAGCATCGCCAAAAAAACGAAAAGAATCAACCCAAAGATACCGCCATCGAGGATCGAACCTGTATGAATACGGCTTACCCACTCCGCATCTGGCGCGATTTGCACAAACTGCCGGAAATTTAACAAGACCAGAGCCAGAATGGTAATGCCGTCGAACAGACGCTCCACCACGATCGTTGCCAACGAGCCCGAGATTGGTACGTCGTCCGACTGTTTGAGCAGGATCGACCGCAGCACTTCGCCAGCCCGGGCAGGATAGACGTTGTTGCCCATATAACCGATGCAAACCACCGGGAATAGCTGCTTTCGCGAAAGGTGTTTAAGAGGTTTGAGCAGCACTTGCCAGCGCCAGGTACGCACCCAGACGCCCATGAAGTAAAAAACCAACCCCAAAAGCACCCACGCCCAATCCGCGGCACGCAGGTATTGCCAGAGTTGATTAAATTCAATTTTTCGGAATGACAGGAAAAGAAAGACCGCGCTGATCAGAATTCCCAAAACAATATGCCAACGCTTGATTTTCATGGTCCGATTGTACCATCAGGCAGCCATCCCGTGGCAGGCGCCGCGGTTTTGTTCGCGTTTCGAACCATCTGCCAGCAGGAAATCCGGAAGCGCCAAACTCGCGATCATCCCCAAGCCGATAGGATATGCGTGACAGCAGCAGAACCTGTTCCAGCCAACGATTGGATCATGCCGTAATGCGCGTGGGGGATCTGATTTGCCCCGGCTTCACCGCGCAGTTGCAGGCAGGCTTCCACAGCCTGGTAGACGCCCGAGGCTCCCAATGGAAAGCCCCGTCCCATGTGCCCACCCATTGTTGCCACCGGTAGTGAGCCTTGCAATGTCAGGGAATCGTCCATCGC
>JAYFQB010000108.1:0-3394 GCA_034927385.1 Anaerolineaceae bacterium
CGATTGACCTGATGGTCGAGGCGGCTGCCAAGCTGCGCGTAGCCTTGTATTCGATGCCAGATGATCTCAAGCAGGAGAAGAAGGAAATTGACCGACTATCCGCCGAAGAAGAACAAGCCGGCGTGGAGCGCGACTATGAACGCGCGGTCAAGCTCAAGGCGGAAAGGTTGCGGCTTGAAGAGGAATTTAAGGAAAAACGGGGCGTTTGGGAAGCAGAACATAAGCTGGATGATATTGTCGATCCGGATGATATCGCCGCGGTTATTCACCAGTGGACCGGTATTCCGGTGACACAGCTTCTTGAGTCGGAATCGCAAAAACTGCTCGAGATGGAAAGCCGCCTGCATGACCGAATCGTGGGGCAGGATAACGCCATCCACGCCATTTCTGACGCGATCCGGCGGGGGCGTTCGGGGTTGAAGGATCCCAATCGTCCGATCGGTTCGTTCATCTTCATCGGTCCATCTGGCGTTGGGAAGACGGAGCTGGCAAAGGCGTTGGCGGAATTCCTCTTTGACGACGAGGATGCTTTGGTCCGGGTGGACATGAGCGAATATCGCGAGCAGCACACCGTTTCGCGGCTGTTTGGCGCGCCTCCTGGCTATGTGGGCTACGAGGAAGGCGGACAGCTTACCGAAGCGATTCGCCGCCGCCCATACCGTGTTGTGCTATTCGACGAGATTGAAAAAGCGCATCCTGAGGTTTGGAACTCGCTACTGCAGATCCTCGATGATGGTCGGCTAACGGATGGACAGGGCAGGGTGGTGGATTTCAAGAATACCGTTCTGATTATGACCAGCAACCAGGGGACGGAATACGTGAAAAGCAGCGGTTCGCTCGGCTTCCTTGCAAAGAATGACTCTCACCATGTTAAGGCTTCCCACGAAAAGATCGAAAAAGCCCTCAAGGATGCCTTCAGACCGGAATTCCTGAACCGGATTGATGAAATCATCACCTTCTCGGCTTTGACCAGGGAGGACGTGCTCGAGATTGTTGACCTTCAAATCAAGGAAATCATTCAACGCACTGAAGAATATGGTTTTGGGCTGGTGGTGGATGCTTCGGCGAAGGAGTGGCTGGCAGACCAGGGCTTTGACCCATTAATGGGAGCACGACCGTTGAAACGCGCTTTGCAGAAGTTTGTTGAAAGCCCGCTGGCGATTAAGCTGCTGGAAGGCGGTTTGCAATCCGGCTCTTCCGTCCACATCTTCCACCAGGAAGGTAAGGACGAGCTAAGTTTCGAGACGATTGTGCCAAACCATGTTGGGGCGGAAGCAGGATAAGACTACGTTGAGAAGCGGTCCGAAATCGCGGACCGCTTCTCGTTTTTAGAACACGACCATGAGCGAACAAACACAAAACATCCTTAACCTGCTGCATGAAGTCCCACTTTTTAGTGGGGTTTCTCTTGACGCGTTGGAAGGGTTGGTTGATGAGTTTGTTTTGGTTGAATTGCCCGAGGGCGAATCGCTTTACCGAAACAAAGAGGAAACCGACGGCTTGTTTGTGGTCGATTCCGGTCAGCTCGGGCTGCTTGATGGGCAGGGCAGGCAGGTTGAGGTTGTAAGACGGGCTGAGGTCGTTGGAAAAGAAGCGCTAAACTACCTGCCGGTGCGTCAGAACACGGCGATCACACTGACTGACGCGCGGGTCTTTTTCCTGCCGAATCAGCAGGTAAACGCGTTGTACGCGGATGTGCCGGCTTTCAAAGAAACCGCGTCCGTCCTTTTTAACAGCAGCCGGCTTGCTTCTGAAACCCCGATGAACTGGCTTGAACCGGGTGAGAAAATCCACCTGATGGCGCGAAAGCACCCGGTTTTTCTCCTGTTTCGTGCCGTCCCGCCGATTGTTGCGTTTGGCGGTGTTTGGGTTTTGATGATGTTCGTCAGCTCAGTCAATGCTTTTTGGTCCTTAGCCGGGTTGGTGGCTGGCTTTCTCTTTTGTCTGCTTTGGCTGGTCTGGAATGTTAATAACTGGGCGAACGATTTTTACCTGATCACGTCCCGCAGAATGGTCTGGGTGGAGCATGTCACCGGGTTTTACGACAGCCGTCAGGAAGCCCCGCTCAGCACGTTGATATCAGTTGGCATAAAAACTTCTCAACTGGGCTACTTAGTGGGATTTTCGGACGTGATTGTCCGCACGTACATCGGAGATATTCGCTTTGAGCGGGTTGCCCACGCCCGCACGATCGGCAAGCTGATCGAGACTAACTGGGCACGTGGAAAACGTGCCGATGTTGACCTGGACGCTCGGGAGATTCGCAAAGCGCTGCGCCAGAAATTTGGAAAGGACGCTGAAGAAATCACAGCCAAAGACCTGCAAGAGGAGCTCGGCACGGTCAATCCTGCGCCAAAAGAAATCAATTTCTTCCAGTGGCTGTTCAGGGATTTTGTCCGGGTGCGGCACGACGTTGGGGGCACGATCACCTACCGAAAACACTGGCTGATTCTGCTGCAAAAGCTCATTCTGCCTTTGATGGTTTTGGTTCTTTCTGTAATCTTTGTGGTCGCAATCCTTACCCGAAATCTAACGCAGGTGAACTACACCATGGGGTTGGTTGCGGGGTATTTCCTGATTTTTGTTGCCGCGGGGATGTTGATCTATCAATATTTTGACTGGCGCAACGACCTTTTTCAGTTGACCGCCAATCAGGTTATCGACCTGGACCGCAAGCCGTTCGGGCGTGAGTCGCGCCGTTCTGCTCCGCTTGAAAATATCCTGAGCATCGACTATGAACGGCGGGGTTTCATACCCATGCTTTTTAATTACGGAACAGTCTATATCACCGTTGGCAACACCCAATTAACTTTCAACGATGTCTATCAGCCTTCGGTCGTTCAGCAGGACATCTTCACCAGGATGAGTCAGCATGCCAAGGAACGGGACGACCGCAATACCAAGCTGGAACGGGAACATGTTGCCCAGTGGTTTAAAATCTTCCAGGAAGAAGCTGAAAAGGGCTTGACCCTCTCGTCACAAACTGAGATTACCCGTCCTGTTTCGCCGACCCAGCAGCAGTAAGCGGCAGTTTCCAGTATGGATATGGGACATAAAAAAACAGACACCCAATCCTTAGGGTGTCTGTTTTTTGAATGTGGTTTTATCGTTTTATAACGAGCAGCTCATCGATGCTGGCTACCTGCCGCTTAGCTGATCGAGAGACCAAGCGCGGCAGCGACACCCAGACCATAAGCGGGGTCAGCTTTTGAGCAGTTTTCGATATGGCGGCGCTTGATGAATTCAGGCGCGTCACCCATGGCACGGGCGGTGTTCTCGAAGAGAACTTGCTGCTGCTCCTTGCTCATCAGGCGGAAAAGCTTTCCGGGTTGGGTGTAGTAATCATCATCATCCTCACGGAAATTCCAACTGTCCACAGCGCCAAACACATCCA
>JAYFQB010000215.1:0-3309 GCA_034927385.1 Anaerolineaceae bacterium
AGCTTTGCTCAAGGCATTGGGGTTCTACGAAAATGTCAGCAATGATCACGACCGCGAAGCATGTGGGTCTCTCGGCGACGCATTGAGCGCCCTGGTATTGAGCGAAAGCGTGGTTGGGAGTAAGGTCGTTGACTACAACCAGTTTCTGGCTGATCTTGAAGGCACGCTGGTTGGCAGCCACGTTGAAGATGCCAAAGAATCCCGCTCAAATTCTGTATTGGTCAGCAAGATGGTTCAGGCACGCGGCGTTCGCTATGACGCCGTCGTGCTACTGGGACTTTCCGAGGGTCTGTTTCCAGTGGTAGAAAACCCTGACCCCATTTTAGATGAGCAAATGCGCGTAGTATTGGGGCTGGAGCCGCGCTTGGGACGTCACCAGGCAAGCACTTTTTACCAAGCCTTCACTCGGGCAGATACTCATCTGCTGCTAACACGTCCGTACCTAACCGAAGAAGGGGAGAAATGGGAGCCATCCATCTACTGGGAGGCAACCAGAAAGCTCTTTACTGAAAAAACCGTCATCAAGATCAGTCGCAACGAGGCGCGACCTCAGTCGGAGGCAGCTTCCACCCAGGAACTGCTTTTCTGGGCTGTCCAACAACATGACCCGCAATATTTGCAGGGCGAAGAGCTTATAAATCGCTGGCATCACCTTCAACAAGCCAGCGTCATTCTTGATTCGCGTCGGGAAAGGTTTGCACACGGTGATTTTGAGGGCAATCTTTCGCGCAACAGTGACCAACTTGAAATTAAATACTCCAGTAACTATGTATGGAGCGCTTCAAAGTTAGAAGCCTATAAAAAATGCCCATTCTGGTTCCTGGTGGCAAAGACACTCAAACTGGAAACCAACGAACCACCGGAACTTGGCTTGGATATCGCGCAGCGAGGCAGCCTTTATCACAAGCTAATGGAGTTGGTTTACAGAAAGGCAGTCGAAACGGGCGTTTCACCGTTAGAGCTTTTGGATGGAGTCGCCGAAGAAGTGTTTGCGACGGCACCCAAGGTTTTTGAATTCAGACCATCGCCTCTTTGGGAAGTTGAGAAAGCCGAACTGCTTAAGAACCTGCGCAAAAACGTGGAAGAATTGGAGCAGACATCAACTGGCTGGGAACCAGTTGGCTTCGAACACAAATTCGGCATTGGAGGAACCCCGCCATTAGTTCTCAACATCGACGGCAGGCAAGTCAAAATACATGGTGTGATTGATCGACTGGACAGGAAGTCTGATGGTAGTCTACGCGTTATCGACTATAAAACAGGCAGTTCTAACCTTGCACAAAAAGATCTGCAGAATGGAATCCGGTTACAACTTCCGATTTACGCCCTGGCTGCACAAGAAGCTTTACAGCAGGGAGAAGTAACTGAAGGCTTTTACTGGGTGATTAACAATGCCAAACGCAGCTCGATTCAGCTTTCCAGCTTTGAATATGAAAAGCTAAAAGGACCTGAAGCAGCTTACCAGGCAGCCCGGGAGCATGTTTTGGATGTGATGGAAGGGGTTAATGCGGGTGAATTTTCGCCGGAATCTCCCAAAGGCGGCTGCCCGACGTATTGCCCGGCAAAGATCTGGTGTTGGCGTTTTGAGGCAGGGCGCAATTATGACTGATAACTTGACCGAACAGGTGCTCAATCTTTTCCATCTAAACGATAAACAACGCGCAGCCGCAAAAGAACGCGGGAAGGCTGTTGTGGTTACGGCAGGAGCTGGCAGTGGCAAAACATCCACGCTGGTGGCACGTTATGCTTACTTGTTGGCAGAGGGGACCAAGCCGCGCAGAATTGCAGCCATTACATTTACAAAAAAAGCTGCCCAGGAGATGCGTTCACGGATTCGCGCCAAACTGATGGAAATGCAGGATCAAGCTACCGACGAAACTCAGCAAAGTTTTTGGGCGAATCTATCCGCACAGATGGATTCGGCACGCATCGGAACGATCCATAGCTTGTGTTCTGAGATAATTCGCAAGCACCCCGCCGAAGCAGGGGTGGATCCACGGTTTGACATGATTGATGAAGGACTCGCGGAAGCAATCCGACACCAGGTGGTGGATGACACCGTGGCAGGGCTCGTCGAAGAAGAGCGGTTTCTGCCTTTGCTTTTCAAGATCCCAGCTAAAGACCTGAACAAGTTGCTGAAGGAACTTTTAGACAATCGATTAGATGCCCTGCAAGCATTCAAGCTGGAGGTAGACAACCAAACGCGTCTCCTCGAGGAATTGAAAACACGCATGGCTACGCCTGAGATTCGCGATTTGATTGACGAGTTGCGGGGATTGAGCCCACGGGAACTCCAAATGGAACGTGGAAATCTTATGGTTGAAATGGTTCAGAATTTATTAGCATGTTGGCTTTTAGCTGAAGACGCATTGAAAAATGAAGAACCAACCAAGTGTGCTTTCCACCTTTTTGAGGCAAGACGGAATTATTTGCGGAAAAATGTAGGTAAAGGGGGTGGCTCGATAAAACCCATCATCGCGGAGTTACAGGAGCTATTTGACGTTACGCTTGATCCACTAACAGGAGGCGCCAAACCCGGTAAAGAACCATCAATCGAGGCTGAGGAGCAATTTGAACTACTTTTTCCGCTCTTAAGAGAGGCTTTTGATCGGGTGCATCAGGCATATCGAGCGCAATTGGATAAACGCCAGGCGCTGGATTTTGACGACCTTGAAGACCTTGCCCATCGCCTGCTACAGCGCCCTGATGTTCGCGAGCACTGGCAAAATGAGCTGGATGCCATCATGGTTGATGAATACCAGGACACCAACACCCGCCAACGCGACATCGTCAATGCTTTGGCTGGTAATCGCGGATGCTTATTCATCGTTGGGGACATGCGTCAATCGATTTACCGCTTTCGAGGGGCAGATGTAACCGTTTTCAGGGAAGAGCAAGAACGGGTGAAACAGAATAATGGTTTGCTGATCGACCTGGACCTCACCTACCGTGCGCACGAACCATTATTGGACGCTACGGGCGACTTGCTCTCGGATGTGATTGGCACAGAAGCTGACCCTGCCCGGAAATACTTCGTGCCCTACACACCGCTAGTGGCATACAAGAAAAAACCAGAGCACCCAGTGCACCAACCGCATGTGGAATTTATCATCGGGACTGCCGCAGACACTGACGCAGCCAGACCGCTGGCTGCGCAAGCGCTTGCAGCCCGACTGTGGCAGCTCAAACAAGAAGGACAGATAACCGAGTGGCATGAGGTGGTATTACTTTTTCGAGCTTCATCGGGCTTCGCCTATTACGAGGAAGCGTTAGCTGACGTGCAAATTCCTTTTGTGACTGTTGCTGGCA
>JAYFQB010000029.1:0-5907 GCA_034927385.1 Anaerolineaceae bacterium
GATGAGGGTAGGCTCTGGGGTTTCGACCAGGATCGGGTTTTGCTCCAGGTTGACAATCTCCACAACACTGACGGCAGCTAGGGTAAAGACCACTGCCGCAATCACGACCCCGAATGACTTCCGCGGCGGGAAGCCCAACACCCATGTGGTCAGGAGCATAACCAAAAGCACCAGGCTGAGTCTCGTCAGACCGATCATCACCCACGGTAAGTTGCTCGCGGCGGCATCAGCAGAAACCGCCTGACCCGCGGCGAAAAATGGCATGAGCACAAGGTAACCAAGCAGGATGGAAGACAGCCTTGAAAGGGCTTCGTGATAGGTGAACCAGTAGGCAGTCAATATCGCCGTGATAACCAGCAGAGCCCAAATCAAACCGGTTCCGGAAACATCCGCCAATCCCATCCCGGAAAAGTAGTAATCCATCTGTAAGGGTGCTGCCTCCCGCACAATCCACCCAGCCAGGAAGAAGCCCCCGATGCTGAGGACTATTCCAACCGAGGCGTGCGCTAAATGCCTCGCTGAAGGCAGCGCGCCGGCATAAACCAGACTAAGCAGCGGATTTGCCAGAGGAATGGCGATGATACCTGCCAGAAACACCAGGTTAGAGCCAACCAAGGTCCCAATCACCAACAGAAACAAGCAGATCAGAAGCTGCCAGTAATACTGCATCCCGGGCAAAGAATGGCGGGCGATGCCGCGAAGCAGGTCGTTCTTTTCATGCGTGCTGGCGTTTCCGATGGTTTTGCGCAACGAACGCCTCTGCTTTGGGGGGAGGGATTGGAGCCCATCTGGTTTTGTTTCGGTTGTTGGTATGCTCATTTTGATTTCCGTTTGTTCGTGGTAAAAAGTGACGCTTTAGCTGAAGGTGCAAATTCTGTGCCCAGGATGCTGGGTTTCACCAGGCGGGGCTCTGGTCTGCGTGGCGGTTGGGGTATGTTGGACGCCGCTTTTCCCTCCGCCCTGCTTAAGGTAGAATTGGGACATGCCTACAAAGAAATTGCTCCTTCCGCTGACCCTGTGCTTGATGATTGGCTTCCTTTCCGCCTGTAACAACCGGGCAACACCCACCCCGACAGCCGAAGTGACCCAACCGCAGCTTGTTGAAACGACTCTGACGGTTGAACCAACCGAAAGCCCAACTGCCACACCTATTGTCCTGCTGGACGCGGAAATACTGCTCTGGGCTCCGGAGAGTGCCGACCAGGCTCTCGCTGCTCAGCTGAATAATGAACTAGGCTCCTACGCGAACGCCAACGGATACAGCTTTGCGGTCACTCCAACGCTCAGCGCGGCGCAGCTAAGCCCAAATGTGCGCCTCGTGGTAAGCCTTGCCTCCCCAACCGAAGCGCAGTCCCTGGCATCGGTGTTGCCTCAGGTGCAGTTCCTGGTGACCAATAGCACGGAGCTTACGCCAACCGAAAATCTGAGCCTCGCGGTTGCTTCTGAAACCAGCCGGGATCAGCTGAGCTTTCTGGCAGGGTACACCCTGGCACTCGGTATCACAGACTTCCGGGTGGGCGTTTTGAGCCAGGCGGGGACAGTTGAAGGGCAGACCACCCGCGACGCGTTCGTTACCGGCGCGAGGTTTCATTGTGGGTTATGCAACGCGCGTTTTGTGCCGGTGGAATACTATCCGTTCACCGCGGAGATCACCGACCCCACCAACGCAGCCGATTGGCAGGCAGCCGCGGATGTGCTGCTGGCAAAAGCTGTAACCGGCATTTTTGTTCAGCCTGAGGTTAGCACGCCTGAGTTAATTGCCTATCTGAACAGTAGAAGTGTCACCCTGATCGGGGTTGAGGGACAGCCTAACCTCGAAAGCGCCCAAAGCCTTCTGGGCGTGCTCAGCAGTGGGCTTGACCTTCAGCCGGCGTTGGAGAAGCTGATGCAGGGCGAATCGGTCGGCATAGTCAGAACTGGCATTGAGCTGAAGCAGGTCAACCGCGATATTCTTTCTGACGGACGCGTGATTCTTTTTGAACGCATCAAGCAGGACCTGCTCGACGGTTACATTAAACCCCTCCCCTGATTGCGCTTGTTGTAATTAACAAGCGAAGTGGCGCAATTTAACCCTCATCTGATGGAATGAGTGATAGAATGCTTCCGGTGCATTGAAGTTGGTGCGTCAATATTCTATCGAGGAGGTTGTCTATGCAGTTGCGCAATAAGTTGCTTCTCTTGCTCGCTCTCTCACTGCTTGCTGGTTTAACCGGGGTTGTCCATCCCGCGCAGAGCCAGGAAGCCACTCCGCAGGAGAAACTCGTAGTTTTTGAAACCGTTGGAAGCCCCACCTGATGGCATTGCGCGATCTCCGGTCCGGTGATCGATCAATTAGCAGAAGAATATTCAAATCAACCCGTTGTAGTCGTTGACTACCATTTTTCAATTGACACCCCCCCTTTGTTTGACCCTCCCCAGGCACGCTGGAATGTAATTCAAGCCTCCGAAGCAGGTCTTGGGCTGACATGGGTTGTCGTGGATAGCGGCCGGCTTCACCACCGCGGCGCAGAGACCACAGCGGAAGCTTACGAAACCTATACCGCCATGATTGACGACGCTCTGGCTCGACCAGCGACCGCGGAAATTAACGCGTTTTGGTGGTTGGACGGTTCCAGCGTTAAAGTCAGCGCGACGGTCAAAAATAACAGTGCCGTCACCCTTACCACAGGCAATAATGCGGGTGTTTACGCAATCGTCAAAGAAAATGGCGTGAAGTATGAAACCCACACCACCTACCAACCTGGCATTGCTGCTGCCAAAACAGCTATTTCCAGCCTGGCACCCGGCGAAACCGATACGTTTGAAATTGAGGTGCCGGATGTGGATCCCACAGACTGGGGCAAGGTCGAGATTATCGTGCTGGTAGATTATCAGACCGCGCCAGGCGAGCATTACGATCAACTTCAGGCGGCGATCGCAACCAAGGCGTTGGACGTCCACCCAGATTACCATCTATTTTTCCTCGATGACGGCGTAACGAGCGTGCCCGGGTTTACCTCGGTGGTTCTCGGCAACCAGGGGCTTGCCTGGACCGCTTCGAGCAACCAAACCTGGCTCAGCTTGAATCCCTCCTCGGGGATCGTTGGCGACGCAATCGTGATGACAGCTGACGGAACGGCATTGGAAGCCGGCTGGAATAGCGCGGTTGTAACCATAACGGATAGCTCCGAAACCTACACTACCAACGTGATTGTCGAAATCTATGCGGCAAGCCCAGGCGAAGAAATTAATCGGGTTTTCTTGCCTGTGATCACCAGACCCTAAACAACGAAACGGAGAGTCATGAAACGAAACAAGAAAATGTCTGTTCTGCTCATTCTCGCCATTCTGGCAGGATTGTTTGGCGCGCTAAAGCCTGCGGAGGTTACCGCCCAGACTCCGGGCCCAAGATTGTCGGTGTTCGAACTGGTAACCAGCCCTACCTGACCTTACTGTACGGCTGCCGGTACGGCAGTTGACCAACTGATTGGAGAATTCCCCTCAACATCCGTGGCGTTTATTGAATGGTGGAGCGGCACCCCGCAGAACCGGAAGGATATCCTGAAGGAGAGCGGCGGCGGCACTTACGTTCCGGAAGCTATGGTGGACAGTGCGCGTGAATATGAAACCGGCGCTGATTCAACCGCCTATGCGGTCTATAAAGGGATGATCGAACGGTCACAAGCCCGCACGCCGAGTGTCGCGATTTCGGCAACTTATTCACGGACAGGGAACGCCGTTACCATCAAAGCAACGGTCACTAACCTGAGCACCGTTACGCTTTCGGTACAGAACAAGGCTGCGGTTCAGGCGGTTATCTATGAAGAATACCGCTCTTCCAAAACCAACCAGGCAGGTCGCGGATCTGCCAAAACAGACATTTCTTACCTACGCCCTGGTCGCTCGGAAACCTTCATGATTTCTGTCAACCTGAGCGGCGTCGTGGATTACGCAAGACTCCACTACATCGTATTGGTGGATTACAAAACCACAGGCACACAGGATACCGGTGTTTATGACCAGCTTCAGGCGGTTGCTGCCGTTCCTGGAGACGTGACGCCCCCGGTTGTCTTTAACGTCAGCCCTTCCAGCCTGAGCTATACCGTCAAAACCGGTGACACCACCATACCCGCCAACACAATCAATATCAGCGGAGGTACGGGGCAAAGCTGGACCGCTTCTGTGGACGCCGACTTCGTTCAGCTCAGCAACACATCAGGTGCAGTGCCAGGCTCAACCAGCGTGACCATCGACAAAACGAAACTCGTACTTGGCAACCAAACTGCCAAAATCCTGATCACGGATAGCGCGGGATTGTATGAGCGGCTTGTGCTTGTTACCGTCAACTTTACGTTATCAGCCTTTTCGGTTACCCCAACGACGCTAACCTTTAACTACACGCCGGGTAATCCCATACCTTATTCCAGCGTTTTGCCAAAGGGAGATGCTGGTCAAACCTGGACAGCCAGCGCGAATAAGGATTGGGTGACACTGACCCCGACCAGTGGACAGATTAACGTGAGTTTTAAGGTCTCCATTGACCCCGAAAAGCTTTCCCCTGGCTACCAGGAAGCGATTGTCACCGTTTCTGACGGCGGAGGGTATCAATCCAAAACGGTGAAGGTGAAAGTCACCTACAACGTTGTGGTCGTGAAATACAACTATCTGCCCATGATTATCAAGTAAGGGTACAACAAGATAAAACAAAAGGCTGACAATTGAATGTTGTCAGCCTTTTTGATTCAGGATATTGGGATCAGTTCCTCTGAATGCCTGGAAAAGCGTCAGGTTAATGGTAATTGAGCGTTCCCAACCACCGCGCTGCTTAGTTTGTTTCAGACTCATCAGCCGCGTACTGCTCCGCCTGAGCCAGGTACAATCTGCGATACAAGCCCTCCTGCTCCATCAGCGTTTCGTGGCTGCCTTCGGCTATCAGTTTGCCCTCATCCAGCACAAATATCCGGTCGGCATGGCGCGTGCTCGAGAGTCGGTGCGAGATAAACATGGCGGTATGGTTTTGGGTAATTTCCCGCATCTGGCTAAAAACCTGTTCCTCGCTGCGGGGGTCCAGCGCCGAAGTCGGCTCATCCATGATCATGAAAGAGCCTTTATGATAAACAGCTCGGGCGATAGCCAGCTTCTGCTCCTGCCCGCCTGACGGCACCGCTCCGTCCTCTGAAAGCAGGCGGGTCATGGGTGTGTGGATGCCGTGGGGAAGGGCTTCTGTCCAGCGGAGCATGTCACTTTTTTCCAATGCTTCTCTGACCGCGGCTTCGTCGCTGGCGTTGACCCTGCAGCGGGTTTTACTGGTGATGTTCTCTGAAAGCAAAATGGGCAGCAGTTGAAAATCCTGAAAGATGACCGAGAGTAGGTTGTAATACTGGTTTAGGGGAATATCCCAGATATCAACGCCATTGATCAAAATTCTGCCATTATCGGGCTTGTAGAGGCGGCAAAGCAGCTTTACCAGGGTGCTTTTACCTGCCCCATTACGCCCGACAAGAGCGACAGTTTCACCAGGATGAATGGTCAAGCTTATTCAAAACCAGTTCGTTGGTGGTGGGGTATCTGAATGAGACATCCTGAACCTGCACCACGAAGCCCCCTGCGCCGGCTTCCGCGAGCAGGTGCCGCGTGGCGCTTTCTTGCTGTTCGGAGGTGGGAGCCCACGCCTAATCCGCTTTGTCAGCCCGTTTAGAGTGCCGATGTGATGGCGTTTAAGATCAGCATCCAGAGCATTTTTGGGTCGTATTGGCGGATTTTGGCAAACAGGAAGCGGATTACAGACATAGAAGAAAATTCTCCAAAACAATCAAAGAAACCTGGGTGGGGTGAGGGCTTTTCGTGCACGGAAAGTATATCAGAAACACCGCCAATCCAATCCCAAATGGCACACAGGTTCAATTCGTGCTGTTATTTTTCGGGTCT
>JAYFQB010000204.1:0-2225 GCA_034927385.1 Anaerolineaceae bacterium
TGGACCACTTCCTGGGCTTCGGAATCACTCAGCTTAGCAGAACGAAGCTTCTGCGAGTCGATGTTGGTTTCCTGGGCGACCATACGTTGAATGAGCTGTTCGGCGGACATTTCAAGCGTAAAAAAGGCAACATTGCGTTTAAGCGCCAAACCGACATGCTTGGCGATGCCGATCATGAAACCGGTCTTGCCCATACCCGGGCGACCGGCAACGATGATCAGATCGGACCTCTGTAAACCGTCGAGGGCTTTATCGACGGCTTTTAAACCAGTTTCAAGCCCGGTCACGCCGCCAGGGATGCTGGCGTTTAGCAGCAAGCGCTCAAGGTAATCGTTCGCGGCGTCCGAAATCGGCACCAGGTCGCGTTTGTAGCGGTCCTGGCTGACCCCAAAAATGGCTTTTTCGGCGTCGGAAATGGCATCGTCAACGCTGGTATCTTTGCGATAGGCGAGTGTGGCAATATCCTTGGCGGCAGTAATCAACCGCCTTCGCACCGCAAGCGCGTTGATCGTGCGGGCGTAAGATTCCGCATGCTGCGAGGAGGGACCGCGGTTGGTGAGAGATATCAGGTATTCCAGCCCGCCGACATCTTCGAGATGACCGTTGGTTTCGAGGGCTTCTTTTACGGTCAGTACATCAAAATAGCTGTCGGACTTAAACAGTTCAATGAACGCTTCCCAGATCCAGCGGTTGCGGTGGAGGTAAAAATCTTCGGCATTAACCAGCGGGGCAGCATCCACATAGGCATCAGGCGTGATGAGCACAGAGCCAATCAGAGCCTCTTCCATGTCGCGGTCGAAAATCTGATTCTGGTCGGAACTTGTTTGGGTATAGGAAACATCAGGTTGATCGCTCACTTGCTGCCTCACTTATGGGTTGGTTTCCTCATCAGACGGGTCGTTTGGATCGTCTTTATTGTTGTCGTCGTTGCCAATCTGCCCGAGGAAGTCCTCAAAGATATCAAAATCCGCATCCACATCGGTTGATTCTTCTTCGCTGAGAACTTGCGGCAGGACGTCTTCAGGGCTAATGCCGACCGCTTCGAGGATATCTTCGTTGACGAAAATTGGAGCATTGACGCGAATTGCAACTGCTATCGCGTCCGAAGGGCGGCTGTCGACGATTTGGCGGATGCCATTTTGTTCAAGAACCAGGTTGGCGTAAAACGTGTCATTCTCAAGGTTGATGATCTCGACCCTTTCCAAGCGAATATCAAGTGCATTAAAAATTGATATCACGAGGTCGTGGGTCATCGGGCGGGCAATCGCGACGCCTTGAAGCGCGATTGTGATGGAGTCGGTTTCGGGAATGCCCATCCAGATTGGAAGGTAGCGTTCAGCATCCTTTTCCTTGAGGAGGGTAATCCGTTCCTGGTTGGTAAGACTGACACGGATACTATCGATAATGCACTCGACCATTTTTCCCATGATGCACCAAATTTCCTGTTTGTGATGGTTAGTTCACTGTGATTCTAACATGTAAGCAAGCGAATTACCCCGGGCATTCTTATATCCTGGAATTTTCAGTTATTGTAAATTTGATACGTAAAACCACAACAATCGGCTATAATGAAGTTACGAGGGTAGGCTATGGATGGTTTGAATATTTCGGCTTGCCTGTAACTATCGGTGGCATTCGAAACGGGAAGTTATTGAGATGGCAGAATCACTACAAGTGCTTTTAATCGAGGGAAAACGGAAAGTAGCCCGCTGCTTTGCTGCTGATCTTGAAAAAAAAGGATATTGCCTGAAAGTCGAAAGTAGTGGAAATCTGGGGCTCGAAGCCCTAAAGGTCTTCTCGCCGGATGTGGTCATCATCAACGCTGCCTCTCTTCGTACCAACGGTCTTCGGCTTGTCAGTTGGTTTCACAACAGCCTGCCCGAGACTCCACTTTGCCTGATTGTAGCGGAAGATGAGCCGGTTACTGAACCGGAAAATGTCCAATTTTTCTTAAGGCTTCCTTTCACCGTGCAAAAGCTAAACAACCGCCTGAGGACGCTTGAAAAGAACAGCCACAAAGGCATTCTCACCAGGGGAGATTTGGTTTTTAACCCTGATAGCCGCCTGGCTGTGTATCGTGGCAAGGAAGTCCGGCTCACGCCCCGCCTGGCAGATTTGTTGGAAAAAATGATGGAAAAGCCCGGAGAGGTTTTCAGCCGGGAGGAATTGTTTAAAGCGGTTTGGGATACAGATTACGTGGAAGACACGCGCACACTGGATGTGCA
>JAYFQB010000243.1:0-6425 GCA_034927385.1 Anaerolineaceae bacterium
GGCGTGTCCAGCTACCTGGTATCGGTGATTCCCTATCTCGTGACCATCATCGGCTTGGTACTCTATGCCATCAGCATTAAGAACAAACTCAAAAAGCGCCATGTCGCCGCGAAGGGTGCCGAATGACCCCAAAGAGTCCGATCATTCTTGACGGAGACCCAGGGCACGACGACGCGATTGCCTGGATGCTTGCAAAAGCCAGCAGCAAGCTGGAAATTCTGGCTTGCACCTCTGTCAGCGGTAACCAGAGTATCGAAAAGACCAGCTACAATGCCCGGAGGGTGATGACACTGCTGGGCATTAAGGCTCCTTTTGCCATGGGCAGAGAAAACCCGCTGCACGGAGAGCCGATCCATGCTGGTAACATCCACGGCGAAACCGGGCTCGACGGACCGGCGCTGCCGCAACCTGCCATTGAAGCCGAGCCGCTCACCGCGGTGGAGTTGATGGCTAAAACCATAATGGCTTCGGGCGAACCCGTCACTATCGTCGCTACCGGTCCGCTGACGAACGTTGGCGCCCTCCTGATCCTTTACCCCGAACTTAAGCCCAAAATCGCGCGGATTTCGATCATGGGCGGCGGATTGGCGCATGGCAACTGGACCCCGGCAGCAGAGTTCAACATCCTGGTGGACCCCGAAGCTGCTGACGTGGTCTTTAAGTCTGGCATCCCGCTCACAATGGCTGGGCTGGATGTAACCCTTAAGGCGCTTGTCTTCCCTGAAGATTTTGAGCTAATCCGTGCCCTCGGGAACCCAATCGCCGTAGTTGTTGCCGAATGGTTGGATTTCTTTTACAACTTCCACCGCGGCATTGGCTACGCCGGCGCCCCGGTGCACGACGCGGTTGCTGTGGCGGCGTTGGTCAGACCCGAAATATTGACCGCCAAAGATCTCTATGTCCAGGTGGAAACCTCTGGGGATTTCTGCCGCGGCGCAACAATCGCGGACCATTACGGTTACCATCAACAGCCGCCCAACACGCATGCACTGATCGATATTGACCGCGAAGGTTTTATTGATCTCCTGGCAGAGGCTGCCGCCTGGTATGGAAAGGAAACGGAATGAACCCCATCCCTGTAATTCTGGACTGTGACCCGGGTGTGGATGACGCCATCGCCTTTTTGCTGGCGAAACAACTGCCCGAACTGAACGTGTTGGCAATAACCAGCGTAGCGGGCAATGTTGCCCTGGATTACACAACGTATAATGCTCTGGGATTGGTCGAATTTTTAGATTGGGACGTTCCGGTTTACCGCGGCGCAGGTAACCCGATTTTCCGAAAGCGAGTGGAAGCAGCCGAAGTGCACGGCTCCAACGGCATGGCGAGCATTGACCTCCGCCACAGCCGCGAGGAAGTGCAGGGCGTCCGCGCCTGGGATGCCATCCATCAATTCGCGCTGGAACAGCAAGGCGCGTTGGAGATCATCGGCATCGGTCCGCTCACGAACCTTGCGATGGCATTCCTGAAATACCCCGACTTGCCCGGATTGATTCGGCGGATTGTGATCATGGGCGGTTCAGCCAGCACGGGCAACGCCACCCCCTCAGCCGAGTTCAACATTTACGCGGATCCTGAGGCAGCGGATATCGTCTTCACATCCGGTGTGCCGGTGCACATGTGCGGGCTGGATATGACCATGAAAGCCCTTATGACCCCGGATGAAATCGAGCAGGTTGCGGCGTTGGGTTCCAAACAGGCACTCTTCTTCCGCGATGTTGTCCAGGATATTGTCAGCTTCATGCGCCGGATTGGCATCACCGGCATAAATATGCACGATCCCGCCGCGCTGCTTTATGCAGCGGATGGTTCGATGTTCAAAGCCTGCCCCGCTGGCATTCGCGTCGAAACCAAAGGCGCGATCACCCTCGGAAAGACTGTAACAGACCTGTTTAGCGACGCGAAATGGCAGAAAAACGGGTTTGTTGCCGTGGATGTTGACCGCGAAGCTTTCGTTAGGCGGGTTCTTGAGCTAATGGCAAACTATTAACCTTTTTTACCTATCAGGTTGAGATCGCGACAGGCTTGCTAAAACCCTGCTGAGGAACTCTACAGAAAGACAACACAATATGGCACAAAAGATCATCATCGATACAGACCCCGGAATTGACGACGCCATGGCTATTCTGGCAGCTTTACATTCCCCCGACCTCGAAGTCCTCGGTCTGACCACAGTTTTCGGCAACACCGAGGTTGAACTCTGCGCCTTGAACGCTCTGCGGTTGGTTGAGTTGGAAGGCAATTCGCACATTCCGGTAGCCAAGGGCTGCAACCAGCCGATGGTGCATGATGTCAGCTCGTTTTCGGCTATCGTGCATGGTAAGGACGGTTTTGGCGACACGAACCTGACTCACCCCCATGGGAAGCTCGATCCGCGCCATGCCGTTCAGTTTATTATTGACACTGTAATGGCACACCCCAGCGAGGTAACGCTGGTGCCTTTGGGACCTCTGACCAACATTGCCATGGCGTACCGCCTTGAACCCCGCATCGCGCCATTGGTGAAAGAAATTGTCCTGATGGGCGGCTGCGCTTTTGCCCTGGGCAACATTTCGCCCGTGGCGGAAGCTAACATCTACCACGACCCACATGCCGCAGAAGTGGTCTTTGCGGCTCCATGGAAAGTAACCATGGTTGGGTTGGATGTCACCACTAAAATCATCATGGGTCCAGATTATTTTGAGAAGCTATACGCGTTTGACAACCCAGCGGTGCGGCTTCTCGAGGAGATTCAGCCATGCTATCAGAACTTCCATGAAACCATCTATGGGATGAAAGGTGCCATCCACACCCACGACCCAGCGGTGATTGCATACTTACTGGCACCGGAACTGTTCAGGTGTGAAGCCATGCCAGTTTACGTTGTGACGGAAGGTCTCTGCCTGGGAAAAACCATCGCGGATAAGCACCACCACATCTTCGCGAGCACCCATGTTGCCAAAGGCATTGGCGAAGCATCGGACGCGGTTGCTGTTGAGCGTCCCTCCACGACCATCACCCTCGGGGCGGACGAAGCGGGTGTGCTGGAATTGCTGTTCAAGTTGCTAACTCGGTCTTAGGCTGAAAAACTCCTGCATTTAAAGACAAATCGGGATGAGCGCGAAGCTCATCCCGCTATTTATTTCCCTAAGCGGTGCGTCCCGGAATGCCGCCTAAGCTGGATAATCCGCGATTTTTCGTGACAGATCACTTTTGAGAAGGCGCGGCAGGCGGGCGTTCACTTCGCGCCGGATTTCTTCCATGTCCAGGGTAAGGTGCCTGCCACCCTGGTAGAGGATGGAACCGTCGCAAATTACCGTATCAACGTCCCTGGCGTCCATGGAATAGATCAGGTTTGCTGCTTTGTTGATCACTGGCTGGGTTGCCGGGCGGTCCTGCCGCAACAGCACCACATCCGCCAGGTTGCCGGCTTTCAGGCTGCCCAGGCGCGGCTGGCGCAGGACACGCGCCCCACCCTGGAACGCCAGATCCAAAACCACATCTACCGGCATCACTTCTGCGTCTTTTGCCTTGTTCTTCTGCGAAAGGGCGGTCAGACGCATCTGCTCAAACAGGTCCAGCGTGCAGCTGCTAACCGCGCCATCGGTTGCCAACCCTACCGCAATCCCTTTTGACAGGTATCTGGGCAGGTCAGCCAAGCCCATCGCCATCGCCATGTAGGTCTTTGGCGCCTGGGCAATCCCAAGCGGTTTACCCACAAGCAAGTCGAGGTCCTCATCGGTGGGGTAAAGGCAGTGCGCCAGGATTGCAGGTTGGTCCAACAAACCAACATCCGCTAAAATCTGAACCGGCGTTTTTCCGTAACGGGCAAGCGACAAGGAAACCTGCGAGGATGTCTCGGCTGCGTGAATGTGGTTGCCAACCCCAAGGCGGGCGGCTTCTTTGGCGCAGCGGCTGAGGAAGTCTGGATCACAGAGGTAAGGCGAATGAGGCGCGAGCCAGGTTGTGATGCGTCCGTTGGCTTTTCCCTGCCAGCGTTCAACGAAACCGATCGTTTCTTCAAGCTGCGCGTAGCCTTGATGACCAAAAACAGCCCACCCCAGGTTGGCGCGTGTGCCAGCTTTTTCCACTGCCCGCGCTACCATATCCATTTCAAAATAATGGTCTGCCGTGCAGGTTATTCCGGCTTCGATCATCTCCGCCAACCCCAGCATGGCGCCCCAATAGATGTCATCCGGGGTCAGGTTTGCTTCGAGTGGGAAAATGACCTTGTTAAACCAGTCGTTCTCATTTACGTCCGGTCCGGCATTGCGGAAAAGCACCATCGGCACGTGGGCGTGGGTGTTGATCATCCCCGGCACAGCCAGCATGCCCGCCGCGTTGATAACCTGCCCATCGGTTTGTGTTCTGTCGGAGGTTTGTTGGATGCTGCTGATCTGGTTGCCCTCGATCAGGATATCCTGCCCAGCAACAAAGCGCGGATCTCGCCCCTCAAAAGTTAATACCTCGCAATTTTTTATGATTATCGTGCTCATGCCCTCACCAATTTCCGTTTAGAAGCCTTCCGAAAGTTTGAGCGCGTTCGCAACCGCCCGGTTGAGAATCACTGTTGCATCTTCCCGTCCCAGATCGAGCCCATCTGCCGCAACCACATCAAAGCTGGGGATACCCCAAAACTCGCACAAAGCCTCCAAATAGCGTGCCCCCATTTCCAACTTGGAGTCGCTGTAATCTCCGCCGCGAGTGGTCAGGAATAACATCTTTTCCGCTTTGCACAAGCCAAAAGTGCCCCGTTCATCCGCGCCAAAGGTGATGCCGTCCACACAGATATTCTCGATATAAAGCTTCAACAGAGCCGGAAAGCCCAAATCCCAAAACGGCGCTGCCACAATCACGCGCTCAGCCTGGCTGAATTGATGCGCGTAGCGAAAGCGAGGATGCGAGAGGTTGTGATCTGCAAGCAGACGTTCACGCTGCGCGAAGAACCCCTCGCTCAACGCGGTTAATGGCTCATCCATCAGGCACAACCTTTCCACCTGATAAGACTCTCTGGCTTGCAGCGCTTCCAGGAAGGCTTCGGCAAGGAGGCGGGTTCGCGACTGTTCGCGGCGGATACAGCAGTCGATGTAAAGCACTTTTACCATTCCACCACCTCCGGAACCTGTAGTGAGCCGTCTTTAAGCGCATTTTCCACTTCCGCGCGGGTGGGGATGGAATCCGCCGCCCCTGGGCGCTGCACGCACAGAGCCGAAGCGGCGGTTGCCAGGCGCAGGGAATCGGCGAGGCTTAAACCTTCCATTACCCCAAACAAGAAATAGCCGCTAAAGGTGTCCCCCGCGGCGGTTGTGTCCACTGTTTGGACTTTACAACTGCCGATTCTGGCATGGCTGCCAGCCCGGTAAGATTGCGCCCCGCGCGATCCAAGCGTGAGCAGGATGCTGGTGTTTGGGTACCGCTCAGCCAGCCGCTGCAGCAAGGCACCATCTTCTCCGCTGCCGACAATCCCCATTCCCTCGACTTCGTTTACAATCAACCATTCCAGCAGTTCGATGGGGTATGTTTTGACGTTTTCAGAGTATGGGGCGGCGTTCAAAGCCACCTTTAATCCTTTCCTGGCAGCTTTTTGGATGATCTCGCCTACCAGGTTCGTTTCGTTTTGCAGCAGAACCACACCTTCACTGCCGAATTCGTCGAGAACTCGATCTATGTATTCTTCGGTCAGCAGTTGATTCGTACCGCCATATAGCAGGATGCAATTTTGCCCGGAATCCGCCACTTGGATGATCGCATGCCCGCTGACCTCCTGAGAAGCTGCCATGAGCGAGGTGTCAACGCCGGCTGCCTGCAGCATCTCAACCAGGAAGCTGCCATCCCTGCCGGCGACACCAGCATGAAACACCCGGCTACCTGCCCTGGCTGCCGCGATCGACTGGTTGAGTCCCTTACCGCCGCTGTGGACTGTGTAGGATGTGGTGTGCTTGGTTTCACCTGGCTGCACGAAGTTGTCCACCCGGTAAACGTGATCAATATTGAGGGAGCCAAAATTTAAGATGGGCATGACCAGTCCTTTTGATTGATTTTCGAGCATGAGACAATTATACTGGGAGAAACCCATCCAAAAGAAAAGAGGAACCATGCTGCAACCTCACATTCAACTCGATGAAACCATTAACGCCCGCTGCGCATTGCTGCCAGGTGACCCAGCCCGGCTCGATCGGGTCGCTCCCTTCCTCAGTAATGTCACCGAACTGGCGTGCAACCGTGAATTTCGCAGCCTTCGCGGCACCTATAAGGGTCTGCCTGTGCTGGTTGTCTCCACTGGTATCGGCGGGGCTTCCGCTGGAATTGCCGCGGAAGAGCTGCACAACATCGGCGTCAGGGCGATGATCCGGATTGGGAGCTGCGGCGCGCTGCAGCCGCGGGTGAAATTGGGCGATCTAATCATCGTAAACGGCGCGGTAAAGGACGATGGCGCCTCAAAAACG
>JAYFQB010000360.1:0-2665 GCA_034927385.1 Anaerolineaceae bacterium
CGAACCCGGAACCTTTAAAGACCGTGTCATCCTTGAAGGAGACCCCTTCACCATCATCGAGGCTATGCTGATTGCCGCTTATGCGGTCGGCGCGGACGAAGGTTACATTTATATACGCGGCGAATATCAACTCGCCCTCGAACGGGTGGAGAAAGCCATCCACCAAGCCCGTGAGTATGGGGTTTTGGGTAAAAACATTTTCGGCTCCGGCTTCGATTTCGACATCCACATCCACGCTGGCGCTGGCGCTTACATCTGCGGCGAAGAGACCGCCCTGCTCGAATCGATCGAAGGCGGACGCGGCGAGCCTCGGGTGAAACCACCTTACCCCACCACTTCCGGTCTTTGGGGCAAGCCGACGTTGATCAATAATGTGGAAACCTTTGCGAACATTCCACCAATTGTTCTCAATGGCGCGCAATGGTTCAAAAGCTTCGGCACCCCCTCCAGCCCTGGCACCAAGGTCTACACGATTTTGGGGAATGTGAACAACACCGGATTGATCGAAGTCCCGATGGGAATTACCCTGCGGGAAGTAATCAGCATCTACGGCAAAGGGATTAAAGCAGGGCAATTTAAATTTGCTCAAACCGGAGGTTCAAGCGGGTCGATCATCCCCGCTTCGCTGCAGGACACTCCGATGGATTTTGACTCATATCGCAAGGTTGGCGTTGCCCTTGGCTCTGGCGCGTTGTTAATTTGCAACGATACCAACTGCATTGTCGACTCAGTCCGCGTCCTCACCCGCTTTTTCCAGGAGGAATGCTGCGGAAAGTGTGTGCCCTGCCGGGTTGGCACAGAACAGACCTGGAAAATTCTGACCAACATCTCAGAGGGACGCGGGAAAATGGAAGATCTCGCCCACCTGGAATGGCTCTGCAAAGGCATGGAAGACTTTTCCAACTGCGGGCTTGGGCAGACCGCGGGAACGCCAATCAGGAACATGCTCGACCATTTTCGGGCGGAACTCGAAGCCCATATCAAGCTTGGCGTGTGCCCAACCGGCGTTTGCCCAATGGGTTAAGAGGCTGTCGCGCGCATTCCTTGATAACTTTGTAAAGTTTTGGTCCGCTTTCCCTACAAATGATCTTCCGGCTTGTCAGCCTGGGATAACTGAGCCATGAAAATGGTTGACCAAAACGCTTGAAGTGATTAAACTTCTTGTAACATTTTTCACAAAGGTTAGTGCCTTTGAGATATAGGAGCATGCAAAAAAATGACTTCAACCCCCAATCAGCTGGATCCCCTCGAAAATACTCGGATGAGACAAGTTATCGACGACACTATCTCCGCGTATGGAGACCAGAATGGAGCCTTGATGGTGGTCCTAAACCGCCTTCAGGAGAGAATTGGCTTCATCACAAAACCGATGCAAGCCTATGTCGCCGAAAAATTAAACGTTCCAGTGAGTAAGGTTCATGGTGTGGTGTCGTTTTATTCTTTCTTCACCACCGAACCCCGCGGAAAGCACATTGTTAAATTCTGCATTGGAACAGCCTGCTATGTCGGTGGAGCCTCACAATTGATCGACAAAGCCAAGCAAGTGCTGGGGATCGAACCTGGCGCGACTACCTCGGACGGATTGATCACTCTCGAAGTCTGCCGGTGCGTGGGTGCCTGCAGCCAGGCGCCAGTGGTCGTTGTGGACGAAATCAACCACGGCAGGGTTAAGCCTTCTCAGTTTGGAAAGGTCCTGACCGACATTCAAAAGAGCGAGGCTGCAGCTTGAGAGAACTCTCTCTTCACCTTCTTGATATCGCGGAAAACAGTATTTCTGCCGACGCTTCAAGAATCGTGATTTCTGTTCGTGAAGACCTTGTGGCTGACGAGCTTTGGCTCGAAGTTACGGATAATGGCAAGGGCATGACCGCGGAAACCGTGGCAAAAGTCCTTGATCCATTTGTAACCAGCCGCACCACGCGCAGAGTTGGGCTTGGAATCTCCCTCCTCAAACAGGCGGCGGAGGCTTGCAATGGATTTCTCTCCATCGATTCTGAGTTGGGTAAAGGCACAAAACTAACAGCCAAATTCCAACACAGCCACATCGACCGTATGCCGCTTGGCAACCTTGAAGACACCATTATCACCCTGATTTTAGGCACTCCTGCAGTGAATTGGGTCTTCTTTTATCAGTTCAATGACCAGATTTTTGAGTTCGATGACCGTGAGTTTAAGGAAGCCCTGGGCGACTTGCCCCTAAGCGACTTCCGCGTACTCGAGTTCGTCTCCAATACCATCAAAGATGGCGTCCAGGAAGCAAGAAACATCACAACTAAAAAAGGAGTCGTGTATGCCAACCATTAAATCTATTGATGACCTCAAGCGACTGCGCGAGGAAGCCCAGAAAGTCAAGGAACTGCGCGACCAGACAGGCAAAACGCAAATTATAGTCGGCATGGGAACCGTCGGCATCGCCGCGGGTGCCCGTGAGACGTTGAAATCGATCCTCACTTTCATTGAAGAACAACGCCTGCCCGATATCATCCTGCGCCAGACCGGCAATATTGGTCTTGGCGGTCAGGATCCAGTCGTCCAGGTAATCCTGCCCAATGCTGAAACAGTAACCTACGGCAAGATTACCCCAGCCATGGCAACCCGCATCATGGAAGAGCATGTTGTTAAGGGCAATATTATCCAGGAATTCCGAATAGAAGCCTGAGCTAAG
>JAYFQB010000350.1:0-7665 GCA_034927385.1 Anaerolineaceae bacterium
CAGGCGGATTGCGCGCGGGGCGTCGTCCCCAGCGGACAAAATCCCTTCAAAATGTGGCGAATCGACCCTGTTTCGCGCCAGCTCGTGCCCCTTTTGAGCCTGCCGAACATCAAAGAACCCTACAACGCGCCGCGCCAGGAACTGCCACCAACATACTGGCAGACCGGGCATGTGGATGTCATCCGTGCCTCTACCATTCTTGAAAAAGGCTCGTTGACAGGCGAAGTTGTATTACCGGTGTTGATTGACCCCCGCTACACTGTCGACATCGACACCCCTGCCGATATGGCTCGCTACGCCCGGCTGATGCGGGACCCTGAACTGCAGCCTGTCGACCCGCTCAAAAGCCGGCGGCAGCTTCCGGCTGAGCCGAAACTGTTGGTGATGGATTTTGACGGGGTCTTCACAGACGACACTGTGATCACAGACCAGGATGGGCGGGAAAGTGTCACCTGCAGCCGCTCGGACGGTTTTGGGTTGGACATGCTGCGTGAGCACGGAAAGGTTCAAGCCCTAATCCTCTCCCGCGAGGAAAACCCGGTGGTTAGCGCGAGGGCACGCAAGCTGAAGCTCGAAGTCTATCAGGGCGTGCGGGATAAAGCCCAGGCTATTCAGCAGTTGATAAAAGAACGCAATTTAACCCAGGCGGAGGTCATTTATATCGGGAACGATCTGAATGATCTGCCTGTATTGCCTTACGTAGCGCACTTTGCCTGCCCGCGAGACGCGCACATCGAAGTGCTGCGGCGCGCGGACCTGGTGTTGAGCAAACCCGGCGGTCGCGGCGCTATCCGCGAAATGGTTGAAATCATCCTTAGGAGTGAACATGAATCGTGAAGTGAGAATTGGTAACCGTTTGGTCGGTGATGGACAACCCGCTTATATTATTGGCGAAATCGGTATTAACCATAACGGCGACATCACTGTCGCTAAAAAATTGATGGAAGTTGCCAAAACCGCTGGCGCGGACGCGGTAAAGTTCCAAAAACGCACGCCTGAGCTTTGCGTGCCGGAGCACCAGCGCAATCAAATGCGCGATACTCCCTGGGGATACATCACATACCTGGACTACCGGTATAAAGTCGAATTTGATGAAGAAGCCTACACTGAAATCGACCGCTACGCCAGGGAACTCGGAATCGACTGGTTCGCCTCCTCCTGGGACATCCCTTCTCTGGACTTCATCGAGCAGTTCAACCCTCCCGCCCATAAGCTCCCTTCCGCCTTGTTGACCGACCTCGAACTGCTGCGGGCTTACCGCGCCACGGGAAAACCGCTGATCATTTCAACAGGAATGTCAACGCTCAATGAAATCAAGGCTGCTCTGGAAATTATCGGCGAAGACAACCTGATCCTCTGCCATACCACCAGCAGCTACCCTTGCCCGCCAGAAGAACTGAACCTGCGCATGGTCCAAACCCTGCGCGACATGACCACCACCTGCCCAATTGGCTATTCCGGGCACGAAGTTGGTCTGGTGCCTTCGGCTGTCGCCGTCGCGTTGGGAGCTTGCCTTGTGGAGCGCCACATCACGCTTGACCGAGCCATGTGGGGTTCGGACCAGAGCGCCTCTGTGGAGCCGCAGGGTCTCGCCAGCCTGGTCAAGTACATCCGCGTCACAGAACGTTCCCTGGGTGATGGTATCAAGCGTGTCTATGACAGCGAGCTGTCCTCTTTGAGCAAATTAAGGCGGTTTAGTCAGTAAGATGAAGACCCCAAAGCTAATCGAGAAAGCGCGTCGGCGCCTGCAGGTTGAAGTGGCTCACCACAAAAACGACCGTCGTTTTGCTGCCTTTGCAAGCCAGGTGGTTGCGAACTTGCCGGAAAGAAATACGGCTCCGGCGGTTTTTTTTGACGTCTCCACCCGCCTGACTGGTGTCAGCCTGAATGCCGCTTTTGCCGCGCTAAGTGCCTGGTCGCTTGAGCTCAAAGGCATCCGCGTGATCCATTTCGTCTGCCAGCGGGGCTTGGCGCCCTGCATTTTGGGCACCCATCGCAGCTCCTTGCACCAGAAACCTCCCTGCGGAGGGTGCATCCACCAGTCCGCGGCGCTTTTCGAGCAGTCAGAGGTGGTTTCTTTCGGGTTTGACGCTGAAGCGCTGCCCAGCGGTTTGCTTGAACCGCTTGGACTCGCTGAGCTGAGCCAGTTTACCTACGCCGATATGCCGCTTGGGGAGCTTACCCTGCCCGCCATGCGCTGGATTCTGCGCAAGCATCATCTGAACGATGATGAGCTGACTCGTTCTTTGTTCAGAAAATACATCACTTCGGCATACTCCCTTGCGCTCCAATTTGAAGCCCTGATCCGCGAAAAGCAGCCCCAGGCGGTTGTGGTTTTTAACGGGATGCAGTATCCCGAAGCCACTGCCCGTTGGGTGGCACGCAAACACGGCATCCGCGTTATCAGCCATGAAGTGGGCTTGGGTCCATTTAGCGGCTACTTTACTGAAGGCGATGCAACCGCCTACAATCTGGACATCCCAGCCGACTTCCAGTTGAACGACGCGCAAAACCAGCGTCTGGATGACTATCTGAGCAAGCGTTTCAAAGGGGACTTCCATATGGCGGGAGTTAAATTCTGGCCTGAAATGAGCGAACTCAGCCCAAGATTTCTCCAACAAGCCGCCAGCTTCAAACAAATGGTACCTGTCTTCACGAATGTCATCTTCGATACCAGCCAGCCGCACGCCAACGTGCTCTTTGAAGACATGTTCGTCTGGCTTGATTCCCTGCTTGTAACTGTGAAAGCAAACCCAGAAACCTTGTTTGTCATTCGTGCCCATCCTGACGAAGCCCGCGTGGGTAAAGCCAGCGAAGAATCAGTATCAGACTGGGCGGCATCCCGCGGCGTAAAGAACATCCCCAACTTGCAGTTCTTCCCCCCGCAGGAATACGTCAACTCCTACGACCTGATCCGCATGTCAAAATTCGTGCTGATCTACAACTCCACCATCGGATTGGAAGCCGCCATCCTCGGCGCGGCAGTGCTTTCTGCGGGCAAAGCCCGTTTCACCGCCTCCGACGTCGTCTGGCTGCCAAAAAGCATCTCCGCGTATCAGGAAAAGCTCGACTCCCTGCTCAAAACGGACGCTATAGAGGTGCCAGCCCACTTCAGGCATAACGCCCGCCGCTTCCTCTACTGGCAGCTCTACCGTTCTTCGCTGAGCTTTAATGACTTCCTGAAGGCGGATGGCATCTGGGCGGGATATGTAACCCTCAATGATTTCCCTGTGCAGGCGCTGCTGCCCGAAAACTCAGCCACCATGCGGACTATCCAGGATGGCATCTTGCGTGGAGGAGATTTTATGCTCAAGGAGGACCAGAAATGAAATTCGAGAAGATCGTCGCCCTGGTGCCCATGCGCCACGATTCCAAACGCGTGCCAGGCAAGAACTATCGCCCGATGTGTGGAAAGCCGCTTTACGCCCACATCATTGAAACCCTCCTGGAAGTCGAAACGATCAGCGAGGTCGTGGTGGACACTGACTCTGCTCCGGTGATCGAGGGGCTGACTCGTGACTATCCGCAGGTGAAGGTGCTTATACGCCCCGATGAACTTCGGGCAGACACGACACCCACCAATGAAATTCTCGTTCACGATACCGCGCAGGTGCCCGCCGATCTCTATTTGCAAACCCACAGCACAAACCCCCTCCTAAAAGTAGACACAGTCCGGCGTGCCATCGAGAAGTTGAGCCAATCCTTCCCGGAGTATGATTCCCTTTTTGGCGTTACCCGGCTGCAGACCCGCCTTTGGGATGAACTCGGACGGGCGGTCAACCATAACCCCGCCATCCTGCTGCGCACGCAAGACCTGCCCCCGATTTTCGAAGAAAACTCCTGCATGTATCTCTTCACCCGCGAAACGCTTCTCACAAAACGCAACCGTCTTGGCGAAAGACCCATGCTGTTCGAGATTGATGCCCGCGAAGCCACAGATATCGATGTGGAGCTGGACTTTATCATTGCTGAAACTTTAATGAGAAATCAAATCTAACCGAGGTATTATGAGAACTGTTCTGATTACCGCCCCTTACATGATTCCTTCCATGCACCGTTTCACCCCTATTTTGGAATCTTTTGGTTTAAACGTGGTCATCCCCGAAGTAGACGAAAGGCTCGAAGCCGATGAGTTGCTCCAATTTGCCGGTCAGTACGAAGGCACGATTTGCGGTGATGATCGTTATACCGCTGAGGTGATTGCCGCCAACGCGTCGACCCTTAAGGTGATCTCGAAATGGGGCACAGGAGTGGATGCGATTGACCCTGAAGCAGCCGCAAAGTACGGCATCATGGTTGGTCGCACGCCCAACGCATTCACCGTGCCCGTATCTGAAAGCGTCATGGGCTGCATGCTCAGCTTTGCCCGTAACATCCCCTGGATGGATGACGCGATGAAAGCAGGGGAATGGCAGAAAATATCCGGTCACACCCTGATGGAATCCACCCTGGGCGTGATTGGCGTCGGCAATATTGGTAAAGCGGTTATCCGCCGCGCCCGGGCTTTTGGAATGACAATCCTGGCAACCGATATCATCGAAATTGAGCCGGATTTCATCATCGAACAGGGAATCGAGATGACCAGCCTCGAGGATTTGCTGCAGCGAGCGGACTATATCAGCCTGAACGTCTCGCTCAACCCTACTTCCTACCACCTGATCAACGCCCAAACACTCTCATACGTGAAGCCGTCGGCTGTCCTGATCAACAGTTGCCGCGGTTCGGTTGTGGATGAGGCAGCGCTGGTTGCAGCCCTGCAGGCTGGGCATCTGCGCGGTGCCGCGCTGGATGTTTTTGAAGACGAGCCGCTGCCTGCCGATAGTCCGCTAAAAAAGATGAGCAACGTCTTGCTATCCCCCCATAACACCAACAGCAGCCCATTTTTCTGGGAAAGAATTCACTGGAACACCCTGCGGAACTTGCTGATCGGGTTGGACATCCCCGTTGGCGACATCGCCAGCCTCAAAGCGCTCGAAAAACGAGCATAATTCACGGGAAAAGGACTTATCATGAACAACCCAAACAAAACCATCCTCATCACCGGCGCCGCTGGCGGCGTGGGTCGGGCGACAGTAAAGCTTTTCCGGGATCACGGCTTTCGCGTGATCGGCGTCGACCGTCAGAGCGTCTATCCTGAATTTCCTGCTGATGGCTTGTTCATCCAGGCAGATATAGCCGTGCCCGAGAACCTCGAAAAGATATTCGAACAAGCTACCCACTTCACCTCCACCCTGGACGTGCTGGTGAACAACGCCGGCTTCCAGGTGACCAAACCGCTGATCGAAACGACGGTCGAGGAATGGGACATGGTGATGGCATCCAACTTGCGGTCGGTCTTTTTAGGCGCAAAGTTGGCTTTTCCGCTCCTAAAGGCGGAAGGCGGCGGCGCGATCGTGAATGTTTCTTCTGTGCACGCCGTGGCTACCAGCGCCAACATCGCCGCTTATGCCGCCAGCAAGGGTGGCTTGCTCGCCCTAACCCGCGCCATGGCAATTGAATTTGCGCCCGAAAACATCCGCGTCAATGCGGTCCTCCCAGGCGCGGTCGACACGCCTATGCTGCGTGCTGGTTTCCATCGCGGACGCAATAACGAAGCTTCCGAGGAGAGCCAACTGGCGGCGTTGGCTGCAAAAACGGTCAATGGACGCGTAGGGATGCCGGAAGAAATTGCGGCAGTAATTTATTTCCTTGCGGATGGAGCCCAATCGGGCTTTGTTACCGGCCAGGGTTTGCTGGCTGATGGCGGCGCCACCTGCCGCCTTAGCACGGAGTAAGGATGAGCCAGTTACCCCAATCCCCCGTCGCTTCCCCATTGGGAAGGCTCGCGCGAAACGGCTACGATTTTCTCAAGCGTGTTCCTGAGTTGCCGGCTGCTTATCTTCACCCCTGGCGCCGCGAATCCCGCCGCAGGCTGGCTGCCCTAAAGGACAGCCACAAGGGAGAACGCTGTTTCATCGTCGGCAACGGACCCTCGCTCAAGAACACCGACTTAAGCCTGCTTAAGAATGAGTTTGCCATCGGCATGAATCGGGTCTTCCTGGCATCCGAAGAGCTTGGCTTCATTCCGAGCTGTCTGGTCTGTGTCAACGATCTTGTGGTGGAGCAATCCGTGCCTGAGTTTAACGCCTTGCAGATGCCCAAGTTCTTTTCCTGGCGCGCCAGCAAATGGCTGCAAATGGACGACTGGATGACCTTCATCTACACCTCCTACACCTCACCAAAATTTTCCACTGATGTGCGGAACCGGGTTTGGGAAGGCGCCACGGTCACAAACGTCTGTCTGCAACTTGCCTACCACATGGGCTTTCAGGAAGTGATCCTGATCGGCGTGGACCACAGCTTCGCTACCAAAGGCAAACCCAACACCACCGTGCAGTCTGAAGGCGATGACCCCAACCACTTCTCCGCAGCCTACTTCGGCAAAGGCTTCCGCTGGCAACTGCCAGACCTGGAAACATCCGAGATGGGCTACCGCATGGCTCGTCAGGCATACGAAAAAGCTGGCAGGCGTGTTTTGGATGCCACCGTCGGCGGTAAACTGGACATCTTTGAAAAGGTTGAGTACAACAGCTTGTTTTAAGATCCGGCAACAAACTATTAACCACTATCGAGAGTCGGGTTGAAACGCAGCCCGGCTCTTTTTTTTCGCATTCAATTGCCCACTCAAACGAGAGCAAAAACATCCTGATGGGAAACAATGCCAAGCGCACATTAACAACCAGCTATTCCTTCCCAAACCAGCCCTTACCTGCCGTGGCTAACAACCGCCAACTTCAGCTATAATTCCATTATGCCTAATCATCCGCTGGTCTCAATCATCACTCCCTCCTATAATCAGGCGTCATTCCTCGAGCAGACCCTGCTTTCCGTGTTGAATCAGGCTTATCCCAAAATTGAGTACTGGGTGATTGATGGAGGATCTACGGATGAGAGTGCGGAGATCATCAAGCGCTACGCCCCCAGGCTGGCAGGCTGGGTCTCAAAGAAAGACCGCGGGCAGGCAGACGCTATCAACAAAGGCTTTTCCAAAGCGACAGGGCAGATCGTTGGCTGGCTCAACTCGGATGATCTCTATTACCCAGGGGCGATTGCTGGCGCGGTTGAAGCCTTCCGCCAACATCCCGAAGCTTCTTTTGTATTCAGCGATGTAGAATCGATTGACGAGCATGGCAAAGCCTTCAACCTGATGCGCTACGGTGATTGGACGTTATCGGACCTGATGACTTTCAGGATTATCGGTCAGCCCGGGGTTTTTATGCGCCGCGCCGTCCTGGAACAGGCTGGCTTCCTGGACCTCAGCTACAACTACCTGCTTGATGTGCATCTTTGGCTCAGAATGGCAGCCATTGCCGACCCGCATTACGTTTCTGGTGCCATCTGGGCGGCAGCCCGGATCCACTCGGATGCCAAAAACATCGCGCATGCCGAAGAGTTTGGCTCCGAAGCATTCCGAATTGCTCGCTGGCTTGGTGAAGAAGAAAGGTTTTACCCGCTTTCCAGCAAGCTGTTCAAAAAAACCTGGGCAGGGGCTCACCGCTTGAACGCCTTTTACCTGGTTGAAGCTGGTCAATACAAACCTGCCTTAAAGGCTTACTGGAAAATGCTGCGCCTCGCGCCTTCCGCTGCCAAAGGTACCTTCAAACGCATCGGATATGCCGCCCTCGG
>JAYFQB010000053.1:0-5005 GCA_034927385.1 Anaerolineaceae bacterium
ACCGGTTGTTTTTCGCTGTATGAAAGATAAGTTCTACGAAGAGCTCAAGAAACAGCTCGCCAAACTTCCTCAAACGGCCAGGGATTCCAGCGAGTTATCAGCCATTATGCTCAAAATTGAGAACGAAACTTACCTCCCAAAACCAGTAAGCAAGGATAACAGTCTCGTTCCCAACCAGATCCAACTCTCTGAATTACATCAGATCCTGAAGAATGCCTCGGTTTACCTGCCGTTCTTAACCAGACAAGGCGAGGAAGGTCTGACAATCTCCGAAATGATCGAAAAAATCGCCAGTTTCCGGATCCCTTACTATGTCGGTCCGTTGAATCCTGCTCACCGGGTCATCCCCGGCAAACCGGACGGCTCAAGGCATGCCTGGCTGACCAAAAACCGCCCCGAACCCATCCGCCCATGGAACTTTGAACGCGTGGTGGACCAGGAGCAATCCGCAACCGACTTCATCAACAACCTCACCAACAAATGCACCTACCTGATTGGCGAAGACGTGCTCAGCAAGGATTCACCCACCTACGCAAAATTCACACTGCTCAACATGCTCAACGTCCTCTCCATTAATGGTGAACGCCTGCCCGTTCTTGTTAAACAACAAATCTATCAGGACCTCTTCCTACACCCCAAAAACACCAGTCGGGTGACAAAAAAGGCTCTTCTAAACTATTTGAACACAGAAGGATATCCTGTCACAGAAAGTGAGCTGGTCGGTATGGACCTGGACATCCCAATCACCTTAAAAGCGGAAAGGCAGCTTGAAGCTCTGGCGCCAGGTAAACTCTCCCTTGAAGATAAAGAGGAAATTGTCAGGTTGATTACCATCTTCCCCGAGAGTGGAAGCATGCTGCAAAACCGACTCTCACGCCAGTTTGGCAGCAAGTTGACCGAATCCGAATTGAAAACCATCGGCAAGCTGAAATTCTCCAACTGGGGTCAGTTTTCATGGAAGTTTCTAACCGGGCTAGTCGCGAGAGGGCCCGAAGGGAAAGAAACCACAATCATCGAGGCAATGTGGAATTACAACCTTAATCTGATGGAACTGCTAAGCCAGGAATACGGCTTCTCCGCGGCGATCGAAGAATACAAGCAAACCATGCTCGGAGAGCAAACGGGGCTTTCTTATGCTTTGGTTGATCAATACCCAACTTCGCCCGCGGTTAAGAAAATGATCTGGCAGGCGCTAAAAGTTGTCGATGAGATCGTCAAAATCCGCAAGGAACCTCCCGAGAAAGTCTTCATAGAGGTGGCACGCGAAGAGGGCGAAAAGAAGCGGACCACCAGCCGCCTCGATCAGGTCAAACAGATCTTCAAAGCCAATAAAGACATCGAAGAACACCTCAAACAGGAACTTGACACCCAAACCGAAGAGACCTTGCGGCGTAAAAAGCTTTACCTTTACTTCACCCAGCTTGGGCGCTGCATGTACACAGGCAAAGCGATTGACCTGGAAAAGTTGGATGCCAAGGACGCGGCGAACAATGAATTCTACGACATCGATCATATTTACCCTCGTTCATTGACCAAAGATGACAGCCTCTTGAATAACCTCGTGCTGGTGGAAAGCTCGGCTAATCGTGAAAAGGGAGATAAGTTCCCGATTTCAACAGGCATTCAAACCGCCCGCAGAAGTTGGTGGGCTGTGTTGAAGGACAAGAACTTAATCAGCGAAGAGAAATTCCGCCGCCTGGTGCGCACAACCGAACTGACCCCCGAAGAATTGGAAAATTTCATCAGCCGTCAGCTTGTTCAAACCCGCCAGGCTACCAAAGCCGCGGCAGAAATCTTGAAATCCGCGTTTCCCGAGAGTCGGATTGTCTTTGTAAAAGCGGGTCACGTTTCAGACTTCCGCTACCAGCAGAACGGCTTTCAATTCCCTAAAGTGCGGGGAATGAACGACCTCCACCACGCCAAAGACGCCTACCTAAACATCGTGGTGGGCAATGTGTTTGATACGAAGTTCACCCAGAATGTCCGGATTTTCCTCAAAGACCATCCCAAAGGCGGATACAACCTCGCGCGCATGTATGATTTCAATGTTATCGGTAGAAGCGGCGAAATCGCCTGGCAAGCTGGCGAATCCGGTACCATCCAGACTGTCAAAACAATGATGGCGAGTAATATCATCCAATGCACCTGGCAGACCCACCATCAAACCAGCGGTCAAAATGGCGGTCTGTTTGACCAGAACCTGATGCCCAAAGGCAAGGGGCAATTCCCGATCAAGACGTCCGACCCGCGCTTGGCTGGTGAGGACGGCATTAACAAATATGGCGGTTACAACAAGCCAACCGGAACGACCTTTTTCGTAGTCGAACACACCAAAAGCAGGAAGAGGCAGCGAAGCATCCTGCCGCTCAATCTTTCCTGGGTGCTCACCCACGAACAAAACCCACAGGAACTTGGGGCTTATTGTAAAGAAGACCTCGCTTTGGTTGAGCCGCGTGTGATTCTGACCGACCTTCCCTACAACGCCATCCTGGAAATCAACGGTTTTCCGATGCGGTTGCTCGCAAAAACTGGCTCCAGCCTGAAAGTTGCTACAGCGCTGCAGCCTTATTTTCCGGTTGAATTTGAACCGCTGCTAAAAGCGCTGGCTCGTCAACCGGAGGAAGACAAAGAAGCCGAGGCTAAGCCGCGCGGGGCTTTCACCCCGGAAGATTTTCTCGCCCTCTATGACCATTTTACGAACAAACTCGGGAACGAACCCTACTCCAGATTCTCAGCCTTCACCAATCAGCATCGCAACCTTTCGGGATCGCGCGAGAACTTCGTTCTGCTCACTCCTTTTGAGCAGATGAAAGTGTTGGGTCAAATCCTAACGCTGTTCCTGTGCGATGGCAGAACCAGCGACCTTTCACTGCTGCAACCCAAAAACCCGGATGGTTCTCCTTCCACGAAAAACAAGCAAAGTGGAATGTTGCTGATTTCGCAGAATTTGCAGCAAGGAGTGCAAGTGACCGTACGCAACTACTCCTGCACCGGCTTGTTCCTGAGCAAAACGCCTCTCAGCCTGCCATGAGCTGGAGAACTGTTTGTGTCAGTGGGATGGTCAAGCTGGAGCTCAAACTCGGCTATCTCGTGATCCGCGGGGATCAAACTACGCGCATAAGCCTGACCGAAATCGGCAGCGTGATGGTCGAGTCAACCACAGCCGCGATTACAACCGGGCTCCTGTGCGAATTGGCACGGCGTAAGATCAAGATCATCTTTTGCGATGAAAAGCACAACCCTTACGCCGAGCTGATAAATTACTACGGCACGGTGGATACCAGTTTGCGCGTCAAACAACAGATTTCATGGACTTCCACCGCCCGGCAGGAAGCCTGGGCATCGATTGTCAAAGCGAAGATAAAATCTCAGGCTTCCCTTCTCTTCCAGCAAAATCAGCCCGAGGCTGCCGCTCAATTAATGCAATTTCATGATGACGTTCAACCCGGCGATCCGACAAACCGGGAGGGCCACGCGGCAAAAGTCTATTTCCACAACCTTTTCGGTCCCGATTTCAGCCGCGATTCCGGGCTTGCCCCCAACCCGGCGCTTAATTACGGCTACACCATCTTGCTTTCCAGTTTTAACAAAGAGATTATTAACAGTGGATATTTCACACAATTGGGCATTTTCCATGACAATCAGTACAATCCGTTCAATCTGTCGTCTGATCTGATGGAACCCTATCGTCCGCTGGTGGACGCGCTGGCGTTAAAGCTCGGAAAAGACGATCTTGACCTGGAAAGAAAGCACCAGTTGGTGGACATTGTGAACCAGGTCGTTAACATCGAAGGCAGCCAACAAAGAATTTCCCAGGCGATCAGTATCTATTGCGCCAGCGTCTTCCGTGCCTTAAACACCAACAAGCCTTCTCTTATTTCCCACTACCTATGGCAAGATTCATGCGCTTAATCGTGTTCTTTGACTTGCCGGTTGAAACCGCAAAGGATCGTAAGAACTATGCCCGTTTCAGGAAGCATCTACAGATGCAGGGTTTCCTGATGATCCAGGAATCGGTCTACTCCAAGTTGTGTTTGAACGGATCCGTGGTGCAAAGCACGTTGAAATCGTTGGAGAAACATAAGCCACCCAGAGGTTTGGTGCAGGCATTGACGATTTCCGAAAGGCAATTTTCAACGATAACAAATATCGTGGGTGAAGTTAAATCAGAATATCTTGATACTGATGAGAGGTTGGTCATATTATGAAGCTCGTCCACACCCAGCTTGAAAACGAAATAATGCAGGATCAGCAATCTATAGGCTTTTTGATCGTAGAAAAACCGGTTTTTTTGCTTGAACTTTGCCGCGAACTGCTCGCCCAGGCTGAGGGGGAAGATGGGCGTTTCGTGCTCTCTGAAAACTATAAGCCCATCTCGATACCACGAAACCTCCATTTTATCGACAGCCCCCTGCGTATCGAACACAATCCGCGCAAAGCGATCACCGCCCTTTATAAAGAGCTGGAAGTCTTTCTGGCAGAAAACCCTGCTTCCGGAGAACTACAATCGCTGTTGGACCGCATGACAGACCTCCTCAACCAGATCCTGCTGGAATCCCGGCTGGAACTTGCAGGGCTCGAGCAGCCCTCATGGAATAGCATCTTTAAATTCTTTTCTGTTTCGTTTCGTTCTGATTTTTCTGGCATGGGAGAGGACATCAGTAACTACCTTAACCTTGCCAAAAGCTACCTGGGTTTTTCCTTCTTCGCGATATTTGGCGTTTGCCAATTCTTAACAGCCGAAAGCCTCGGGTTGCTCTGCAAACAGATCGCCTATGATGATTTGAAGGTTCTGTTTATTGAAAGCTGTTTGCCGGATGAGAAACGGCCGCCAGACATCCGAACTCTCACGGTTGACAGCGACCTTTGCGAGATCGTCATGGTATAATCGAAAATACACCTTACGAAATTATCTACACCCCATATCTGGCATTATTGGTGTGTAATGCCCAAAAAAGCCCTGAATTTGGGGTTTGAGAGGTGTGTAATTTCGAAGGGTGTTAAA
>JAYFQB010000307.1:0-2710 GCA_034927385.1 Anaerolineaceae bacterium
GAAGCCCGCTGCCGCCGCTGCCACCGCGTGCCAAAGGAGTAGTGATCCATGCCACAGCCCTACCAGGAATACCTGGACAAAATCCTCATCTCTGAAGACAAGCTTCAATCCCGCATTCGCGAACTTGCGGCGGAAATCAACCGGGACTATGCCGGTAAGGAACTGCTTGTAATCTGCATCCTGCGAGGCGGGGTCATGTTTATGACTGACCTGATCCGCCATATCGATGTGCCCCTGGCAATCGAATTCATGGCGGTCTCTTCTTATGGAACCGGCGCGCGGTCATCCCAGGGCGACGTGCGGATTACGCTTGACCTCAACACCAACATCAAAGGCAGGCATGTTGTCATCGTTGAAGATATCATCGACAGCGGGCATACGCTTGCCTCGGTGATTGACATGCTGAAAACCCGCGAACCCGCTTCGCTGTTTATTTGCACACTGCTGGACAAATTTGAACGGCGTGAAGTTGATGTGCCGATTCGTTATTGTGGTTTCAAAATCCAGAACGAGTTTGTGTTTGGTTACGGGCTCGATATGGACGAATATTATCGGAACCTGCCTTTCATCGCGACGGTCGACCTGGAAAAATATGAGTCTCCAACTGGATAACGATCTCCGACGGCTCCTGGAGAACATCCGGGAGTTGTCCGCGGATACGCCGGTGTACCTGGTTGGGGGGGCGGTCCGCGATTTGCTGCTCAACCGACCGGCAAAGGACCTTGATTTTGTCCAAGCTCACGGTTCCATCAGACTGGCGAGGGCGGTCAGTCGGCGCTTGCACGGAGCGGTATACACGTTGGATGACGCCCGCCAGTCTGCCCGGGTAATTTTGCGGCAGGGAAAAGAAGACGAGCAGATCCTTGACTTTACTTCTTTTATTGGCGAAACCCTCCAGGAAGACTTACAACAGAGGGACTTCACGGTTAATGCCATCGCGGTTGAGCTGGCTCAGCCGACAGTCCTGATTGATCCGCTCGGAGGGGAAGCCGACCTCAAAGCCCGGCAATTGCGGCTCTGCGGACCGGATTCATTGAACACCGACCCGATCAGGGTATTGCGTGGTGTGCGCCTGATCAGCAGCTATGATTTGTGCTATGGAGCGGGAATAACCGCAGCGATGCGCGTAGCCATAAAGAGGTTGGGCGCAGTTTCGGGGGAAAGAATCCGCGATGAGTTGTTCAAATGCCTTGCGGTGGCGAACCTGGATGTTGCCCTTGAGCTTTCAGCCACTTTTGGCGTGCTTGACCAACTCCGACTGCTTATTTTTGGGGTGGATCCTGTTTCGCCATATTCACAAAAGCCTGATCACTGGCAGGCGGAACCTCAAAGCGGCACGAAAGCCAGCCTGAGAGCGCCTGAGGAGTATTCCGCACTTCTACAGGATAGCTTGCAGGGAGGGCGGAAGCGGCGTCACCTGCTGCAGCTTTGCTCCATTCTGCTTCATCTGCATCCCACGTTTGACACCGAAAACCTAACTGGCGCGGGGTTGATTCCGGATCTCTTTTCGGAACAGATCTTTCAGGCGCTGCTGATTGGCTTTAAAGAAAAAAACTATTTTAAGGCGGTTTCTGGGGGTTTTTTACGGCTCGCGGAACTATCGAGGCAAGAACCTGGAAAGCTGGATTACTATCGATTTTTCCGCGAATTTGGCGGCTACGGGCTGGATAGCGCCTTCCTCGCCATGCGCGAAACCACAGCCAACACGCCACTGCTTCAATTTTCACCGCAAATCTGCGAAGAAGTTTTTCGGATTTGGTTCAACGAAAACAGCCAGACAGTCAACCCACGGCGGTTAGTGGATGGAAACCTTTTGCAGCGGGACCTGGGCATCGTACCCGGCGCAAAAATTGGGGAATTGCTCGAAGAAATCCGTGAACAACAGGTTTTGGGGAGGATCAACTCCACAGAAGATGCGCTCGCGTTCGCGCGAGAAAGTGTTCAAAGGAAGGTGTAATATGGTTGGACACCCTGATGATTTAGAGTTGTATCATGAGATTCGCGGAAGCGGAAAGCCGATCTACCTCTTGCACGGGCTGGCACTCGACTACAGCATCTGGACCGAGGTAGCGGATTACTATGAAGACCAGGCGCAATTCATTCTTCCTGACCTGCGCGGTCACGGACGAACGCCTCTGGGGAACGCGAATGGTACTTTGGAACAATTTGCCGCTGATGTGATACACCTGGCTGACCGCCTTGGGCACCAGCAATTCACCCTCGCGGGTCATTCGATGGGCGGCTATATCGCACTGGCATTGGCAGAAGCCTACCCGGAGCGGCTGGCTGGGCTTGTGTTCGTCACGAGTAATGCCCGTGCCGACACCCCGGAAAAACGGGAAAGTCGCCTTCATGACGCCAGGAATGCCCTTGTGGAGGGTACCCAAAGCATGGCGGAAGCCCTGATCCAGCGCATGATGCCCGAAGGTGAGCTTTCGCAGCCGGATGAAAACATCTGTGAGGTGGTGCTGAACACATCCGCGGAGGGGTTTGCCAACGTCCAGACAGCAATTGCCAACCGCCCAAACCGCCTGGCGGTGGTTCAGTGCTTGACTTGTCCGGTTCTGGCAATTGCCGGGTCAAAAGATCAAATATTACCGGTGGATGTAGCCCTTGATCCGGCAAAAAAAGCCCAACACGGCAGGACGGTAAGCCTGCCGGGGGTGGGTCATTTGCCTATGGTCGAGGTGCCGTTCACACTCGGAGCATT
>JAYFQB010000292.1:0-10623 GCA_034927385.1 Anaerolineaceae bacterium
CGATGATGATATACGAATAATCATCCCGGATGGGTTCCAGAAAATAGGTCAGTTGAAAGTCGGGATCCTCATGCCCCTTTAAGGCTGCCTCCAACCCCTCCATCCTGGCTTTGTTTGTCCGGAAGAGTTTCACTTTTTCACTCCGGTTTCGCGGGATGAGGGAATCCAAAATAAGCGATTCGCTTGCTCCATAGCCGTTCTCAAGCGCCTGGGGATAGTTGTCCTCGGCGGTAATCGTGGGGATAAACTTATCGTCAAACCCACCACCCATCGCCGTAATTGTAGCTGAGAGCTGGTCATCCATATCGATAAGGAGCACAGGCTTTCCCCCGGGTTTTCGGGAACCGTGGGTCGCCAACCCCGCCGCCAGGTTAATGCTGATCGTGGACTTCCCAACTCCCCCCTTACGGTTGATCAGAGATATAATTGCCATAGGAACCTCACCTGATTCATGTCGTTAGCTTGCTCCTTTTCATTTTACATTAGTTTTCATTTTTTACAAGCGTGTCTTGTGTTTTGAATCATTTTACCTCCTCACTTTGCTCAACTTAGGTATAATATTTTAGTACTTGACTTAACTCTGCGCGGGTGTTAAGCTACAAACAACAAATGATACGGTGGTGAAGATGCTAACCAGCTCAGATTTCTTACATGCTCAATTCCTTGATAATCCTTTTCGCCGTTACGGCGATACACGCTTTTTCTATCCCAACCTGGCAGAGCAGCGCAAGGTCCTGGAAGTGGCTCACGGTTTCATAGCTGACCAAAAAGACCCCTCCAAAAACCTGGGCGTAATTACCGGCCCCAGTGGCGGCGGAAAGAGTATGCTCGCGATGAAGCTGGCGCAAACCTACTTCAACTTTGAACATCGTGGTCAGGTGCTGGGGCTTTATATGAACACCAACACCCTCACGGAACCCCGCCATTTCCTAATGGCTGTGATCGAAACCCTTTCCCTTCCGTCTTCAAGGTCAAACGCTAACCGCATTGATAGCATTTTTGAGAGATTGGCTAACAGTGATGACCAACTCCTGATCGTTCTGGACGGTCCACCAATCGACCAGGATTACCTGGAACAAATGTTGGATTGGTCGATGGAGCACAACAAGAAAATCAAAACCGTAATCTTCCTGCAGGATATCAACAACAACACCAGCAACATAGGTTCGCTCAATCAGTTTCTTGGGTTATATGTGCCTTTCCGAGCCCCGGAAGTGGTTGAAATAGCGTCTCTGCTTTATGCCAGAATGATGTCAGCCGGGCATCCAGACCCGCTCAAGTTGATCCCTCAGGAAACTATGTTCAATCTGGCAGAGCAGGCACATGGCTCTCTTAGTGAGGCTTTGCGTTTAGGTACTGACCATCTGGAAAATATACTCGAAGAGCTAAAAGGAAGCTTGCGAATGGATGCTTTCCCGTTTCGTCCAGGGAAAGCAGGATAAGTTCGTTTTATTATCCGGGGAGAGCCCGAGTAGCGAAAAATGGAACCAAACGGTTGGACTGAGATCTTAGAATCCTTGGCTGGGCTGGGAAACGATCAGCTTCAGGGCTTGTTAGATTCCAGCACGCTTGGTTTTGACGGTAACTTCACGATCACCGCAAACAAACCGACTTATTCCGGTCTGTGCCAGTTCTATCCCCTTATTGAAACTCTCATTCAAGATCAAACCGGTAAACATCTGCGCATGAACCTCGAAAATAGTGTGCCCACGGGCACAGATTCGTCTTCTATCGAGGTTGAGGTTGCCGCCGCGAGTGTCACAGACGCAATTCTCAAACCGGATTCAATTGCGGCAGTTCCCTCTTACCTGCTGCGTTTTGTGCCCTATGTCGGATCATCAGCTGTGTTGATCGCGACAGCCTTACGTCAGGCTTTCTACCGAGCCTCACGCGAACATGGTGCTGACCAGCTCTATCCCCGTCAGGGCGATACGGTCATCATCAACGTCCAATCACTCTTGAAAACCCTTGGAAATGTCATCAGCCGCGCGAAATTCTTCCGTATTTTTCAACAAGGCGGCATGGACTGGTACGTGCAGCGAGGTGAACCTAAGTTTCGGGTTTCCGATAACCGCATCCAGCGTGAATCCAACACCTACCACTATCGCGGTCTGGTTCTAACCCCAGGCGACGCCCAGGATCTCTATGTCTGGTTGCTTGGTCAAGGTCTCGCGCTTGACCCTCTTGGCGTGCTCTCAAAAGCCATCGCAACCCCACGCGACCAGGTGCTCACTTTTCCCTTCCGCCTCCCGGAAGAGAACGAGAATGCCCTTTTTTCAGAACCCGCAAGTGTCCATCAGGTGGTCGCCCGTGCTTTGGCACCAAAATCCCTTGACCCAACACTGGCTGGCCTTTGTGATCGTCTTGCGAGCCATTTAATTCGGCCGGAAAGCTTTCTCGCGGTTCCCTGGTATTGGTTCCAGAAGGTCCTGCCGGAATTAGGCGACGACCTCGGCATGCTCTATCTGATGTGTAAAAATTGCTGCTATGTGGACTGGGCGCGCGGCAAGGACCGCAACACCTTCTGGGTCCCTGGTGGGCTTGTTACCTTACAAGGCTGGATCCGTTCCGAATCCCTCCCAAAACGCATCCCCCACGCCAAACCGAGCAAACGCGGTCGCCCTAAATCTTCTGAGATAAACTCCGATTCCGCCTACACAAGGCAGTGGCGCCAGACAAACCGCGACCTTGCAAGCCAGTACCTTTGCCGTCTCGACACCCGCCCCAGTGAACTTGGCACGGACTGGCAGCTTCAGGTTTCCGAAGTGCAGCTTACCGCGCAGGACGAATCCCTGAAGCAAGCTATTTATGCCTTTCTTTTCTCTCCGCCTGACCCCGTCAACCCTGAAATTCTCAGCCTCTACGCCTCGAGTGCGAAGTTGCAGCTCCTGCTTGGAAAGAATTCAACAGCTAATCCGCGGCAATTATGTCATTTTGAGACTTTAGTGAAAGGGGGTATTTGTCAGAATGAGACCTTATCCCGAGAGGAAATATGTCATTTTGATACCCTGGTGGATGGATTAAATTATTATTTTGAGACCCTCATCGAGGCGGGAATTTGTCAGTTTGATACGATAATTAAGATACTTAATAAGCTTAAATTCGCTCCATATTTCGGGCAAAAAACCGTCCCATCCAAAATAGGCTCTCAGCCGGTTGGAGTGGAAAAGAATAATGGGGGGGCGGGTTCTCGAGATCAGGAAACAAGCTGGGATTACGGAAAACTATTGCAGAGCATAAATCCTGAGCTTGCCAAACAAATCCGGAAACGCAAGCTCGAAGATCGCTTTCTGGCTTGGCTGATTACCGGCAGCCTCACTCCTGAAATCCACAGCCCGATCAGCTTCGCGATTGCTGCCACGCTCGAAAACCAGCAGTCGCCAACAGCTCCTGCTGTAAGATTGGCTGAGTTAACCGCCGAACAGTTGAGCAGCTTGATCCGAAAAACCATGCGGAGGTTGGAACAAAACTACCTCGGTCCCGTGATGAATACTGCCTCCGGAAGTGAGGATCTCGCCTCTTTTCTGCAGCCTGAAACGAATAACAACCAGGAGCAAAACAGACTCCTCCGGCGCCTTGCGGATGCGCTTAGTCTGGAAGACTGAACCCCCACGAACGTCTTGAAGCCATTGCCCCTGCTGTTCGACAATTGTCTTAATTTGCTTTACCCTTCCGAATAACTTCCACCGACACAAATTCGTTCACGTCAAAATTTCCCTTATAGCCTTTCCTCAAAGCTGAAGTTCTAATCCAACCACCTTGATGGATCGCTCCAGATTGTCAGGAAATACTCGCTGCCTTGACAAGCCATCCCGAAAATGATGAGATTAACGATTGTCCGGCGACGACCGCGCCTCAACCTCCGGCCACAAGCGAAGGGAAGACACTCTTGGGCTTTACAGACAATGATCTATTCCATTTTCGCGTCACATGCGAGGGGAAGGCTGATTACTCGCGAACGGTGTCTGCTGACGCCATGTTTGAACAACGCGTAATGTGCCCATGGGCACACCCTAAATTATATGCGCGTAGGCGTTGCTTTGTATCTGCCAAAGGGCTGCCGCGGGAGGCCAAAACCGTGGGTGTTGGATGGGCTGATTCCGTAAATAATGCGCGTAGCCATATACGGAATGCGCTGAATTGAGCGTGGGGTGGGGTGGGGCTTTTACCAAAGCTCGGATTGTTTACTGCTTGGTTAGGGTGAACGCTTTCGCTTTAACAGCTAACGTATCTTGCGACTGTTGCACACGCTTCTTCAGTTTCACTGGATTAGCTGGAGCTTTCCGCCCGCAGTTTTCAACCCAATTTTCACCTGCGTCCAAGTGTATAATCAAGGTATCACAAACACTGGAGGCTTTTCATGGATTATGCCTTGATCATGGCTGGCGGCGCAGGCACACGTTTGTGGCCCTTGAGTCGCGAGCATCTCCCAAAACCCGCACTTCGCCTTTATGGCGTTCAAAGTATGTTTGAAATAGCAGTTGAAAGACTGCTGCCGTTATTTCCACCGGAACAGATTTTGGTTGTTGCCAGCGCGGACCACAACCAGGTCCTGCATGAACAAGTCCCATCCATCCCCGAGACTAATTTCATCGTTGAGCCAGAAGGCCGCGGCACAGCTTCGGCAATCGGATTGGCGGCTGTTCACCTCCAGGCTCGAGATCCTGAAGCGGTTATGGCTGTCCTAACAGCAGACCATGTGATTGGTAAGCCGGAAGTCTTCCGCGCCGTGATCCGTTCCGCCCTGGCTTTTTCCAGAGATGACTACCTGGTCACTCTCGGCATCCAACCAACTTGGCCTTCCACTTCCTATGGCTATATCGAGCAGGGAGAACTTCTTGGAGACAAACTTGGATTCAAGGCGTACGGAGCGGAACGTTTCGTGGAAAAACCAAACGCCCAGAATGCCCAGCGGATGTTGAACCTGGGGAAATATTCCTGGAACAGCGGAATGTTTATCTGGAAGGTCGACCGCATTATGGACGAATTCAAAAACCAGATGCCGGATCTCTATGGACGCCTATTGCGCATAGCCGTGGCGGTGGGGACGGAGCAATATGCCGAGGTCCTGGCAGAGCTTTGGCCTGGAATCGCCAAACAGACGATTGACTACGGCATCATGGAAAACGCCAAACATGTTATCGTGTTGCCCGCGGATATGGATTGGCTGGATGTAGGTACCTGGAATAACCTCAAAACCGTGCTCGACTCGGATGATAAAGGCAACAGCAAAAGTGGCGATGTAATCCTTTGGAGTTCGGAAAACTCAATGGTCATTGGCGAAAAACGGCTTGTGGCAGCGATCGGTCTGAAAAACATGATCATCGTCGATACGCCGGACGCACTTTTGGTGTGCAAGATGGACCAGGCAGGAGAAGTAAAAGCTCTCGTTGAGCATTTGAAGTCGATCGGACGTCAGGACCTGGCTTAATAACTCCCGCGATCGTAAGACTGAGCGGGAGATGGCGACCGCTTCCTCCACTGCCCACTGATAATGAAGCCCGGAGTCAAGATTAATTCTGACCCCGGGCGTTTTTCCTCACGACTTAAGCGCTCAATGAAACCAGAGCTATCTGACTTCCCGCATGGCGAGTTTGTAAAGCTCCTCCACGGCGAGAGAAACTTTGGTCACCGAAGCATCGCGGGTGGTGGGGTAGACAAAATAGGTGTCATCCAGTGTGCTGATGTCGATGCAGTCCATTTTCTTATCAATATAGTTGAATTCAATGTGAATGGAGTACAGCGAAGGCACCTTCTTCACGACTTCAAAATCCTCGCCAAAATGCTCGCCGCGTAAAACGATTCCATCCATATCGTGCCTTAACCAGCCCTTGCCCATCGGAACAAAACCATCACTATTCGGCAGCGAATCCACCAGCACCTCACACTCAAGGCAATATGTCCCGGCTTCAATCTCACGGCGGACGTTTGCGCGTTCCCATTCATACCAGGAGGGTGGATGACTGAATTCCGTCTCACCTTCCACTGCCTGGAGCTGACCGTACTCGGTCAACTGCCAGCGTTTGCCGCAGGCTTCACAGAAGATCTCGCTCCCTTTGCTGTTCATGCGGTATTCCGTCTGGCAGTGTGGGCACTGGTACAGAACGCGGTGCAGCCCTTCTGCCCGGTCGGGTCCATCCTGGACTACCTTGTTAGTGAATTGCCAGGCGTAATCGTCATATTCAAAACTTTCTTCAACCCGCTGCTGGATAGACGCCGCGTCGAGGGATTCAACCTCCTGTTTGGTTAGCAACAACTTTAGCTCCGTGCTGGTCGGAATCCCTCGGTTTGTCTGGTTCCACGAAGGATCGTTGATGTGATGACCGTGCGAGATCAGGCTGACCACCGGCACTTTCAGGTGTCGGATCATCTTTCCCAACGATTTCGGCAGAATAGCATCAGTTCCGATCAGGGAGTATCGTGCTTCAGGGTAATAGGCAACGATTTGATTTTTCTTAAGGAGGTGAGCCGTCTGACGGATCAGTTCGAGATCGTTCACAAACTTGCGTTTGCCGATGCATCCAACCTGACGCATGATCCATTCACGATCGATAAAGCCGTCCAGCGCCACCACATAATTCGCGCGTTGCGGGAAAATGGCTGCCGTCATAACTTTAAAGTCGAAAAAGCTGTTGTGATTACAAAGCAGCAGATAAGGTGGCTTAACCCCCTTCAAATTGCGGAAAAAGCGGGTTTTATGCTTCCAGACGTCAGGGAAACTGAGGAACCAGGCTAACGGTGTCAGGTATCTGGCTTGGGGTTTAACTTCCTTGAAAAAATCAAACCGCGGGAAGTCGGCTATTTTAGTGTTAGCCAGTTTTTGGTTGTAGTTTCCCATCACGTTGTCGGTAAATGTGCCCATTATCAAATCTCCGTTTAGGTTCGCCGCTACTGGTTCGGGACCCGGGTGTGTTTTTGTGAAGGTGATCAAAAGATAAAGTTTCGAACAATTAATGTTGCATGCATTTTACCCGAAGCCGCGATCTTCTGGAAATTAGACGCGTTCCACCATATCTCGGGTGTGTTTGGCTTCGTTTCAAAGGAAGCCGACATCTGGGAAGGTCACGTAGGTGTCACAGGGGTGAAAACCTCAATTTTACAGGTTATAATAAAGCATCTAAAAAATCTGAGAGGAGTTTTGCATGAAAGGTAAACCTGAAATAATTGATAAACTGAACTTCCTGCTGGCAGACGAGCTGACAGCTGTCAACCAGTATTTTGTTCATGCCGAAGAATGTGCGGACTGGGGCTTCCAGCTGCTGCACCACACCATCGAAAAACGCGCCATTGGCGAGATGAAACACGCCGAGAAACTGATTTCGCGTATTCTCTTCCTTGAAGGCACCCCGGTGGTGGACAAACTCAACAAAATCCACATTTCCGATAACGTCTTGGGTATGCTCGAAAACGATCGCGAAGCCGAAGTTGAAGCGATCAAAGCGTACAACGAAGCCATCAAACGGATGTCCGAACTGTTGGACAATGGCACCAAAGAATTGCTGGAAGCCATCCTAAGGGATGAAGAAGACCATCTCGACTTTGTTGAGGAACAGCTCGGTCAAATTGAACAGATGGGGCTTGTAAACTATCTGACCACAGTCAAATAGCCGGAGGAAACATGAAAGGCACTGTAAAAGTAATTGAAACATTAAATGGCTTACTGCGTGAAGAACTGACCGCCATCAGCCAGTACATGGTGCATGCCGAGATGTACGAAGACTGGGGCTATGCAAAATTAGCGGAAGCTGAAGAACATCGCGCCATCGAAGAGATGAAACATGCCGAGAAATTAATCTCGCGTATCCTCTTCCTGGAAGGTCGCCCGATTGTTAGCGAATTGGATCAAATCCGCATCGGCAAAACCGTTGACGAGATGATCAAGAACGATCATATTCTTGAGACCGACGCGGTCAGAATGTACAACGAAGCGCTGGTCGTGGCTGTTTCTGAGAAAGACAACGGCTCCAAAGAGCTTCTGGACGCCATCCTGGCTGAAGAAGAAGAGCATGTGGATTTCTTTGAGGAACAACTGGGACAGATCGACCAGATGACCCTTCCCTTCTATCTTTCCACAATCAAGTAGTATTCTTTCAACCTAAAGACCCCGCATCTCAATCCGCGGGGTCTTTTTTACCTTTGGATTACCGTCAGGAATCCTGGGGTAAAATCAGCGGGGGGTTCCCATGACAACATTGCTGCTTCTGATTATCTACGTTGCTTTTATCAGCCTTGGGCTGCCAGATGCCATGCTCGGCGCAGCCTGGCCCGTAATGCAATCCGAACTCAACCTTCCGCTGGCTGGGGCGGGGCTGATCTCGATGATCATCTCTGCAGGCACGATCTTCTCAAGCCTCTTCAGCGGGATGCTTATCCGTCGCCTCGGTACAGGCAGGCTGACGCTCGTTAGCGTCCTGACAACCGCCCTGGCACTGTTGGGCTACTCATTCAGCACGAATTACCTTTGGCTCTGTCTGATTGCGGTTCCGCTTGGGTTGGGTGCAGGGGCTGTGGACGCGGCGCTAAACGACTTCGTCGCGCGCAACTTTGCAGCCAGGCATATGAACTGGTTGCACAGCTTTTGGGGCATTGGCGCTACCACAGGTCCGGTCATCATGGCTTTCATGCTCAATCAAACCGGACACTGGCAGATGGGGTACCGCACGGTCGCGATTGTTCAGGTTGTCCTCGTTGCCATCCTAACCATCTCACTGCCTTTATGGCAGAGATACCCAACCCCAGCCTCGCCCCAAACCGCCTCTGACGGCGGAAAAATCCGGAAAATCAAAGGCATCGCCCCAAATCTGGCAGCCTTCTTCGCGTATTGCGCCGTGGAGGCGAGCACAGGGCTTTGGGCGGCGAGTTTTCTGGTCAATGAGCGCGGGCTCAGCGAGGTGTTGGCGGCTGGCGGCGCTTCTTCCTATTACCTCGGCATCACAATCGGGCGATTTCTCAATGGTTTTCTGTCCTCAAAGATTGCGGCGAGGAGCCTGGTGCGTGGGGGCGAGGCAATGATCTTGCTGGGCATTGTTTTAATGTTTCTACCCTTCCCGATCCTGAGCCTGGCAGGTTTGATGATTATCGGTTTGGGTTGTGCCCCGATTTATCCCACGCTTCTGCATGAGACACCCCGCCGCTTTGGCGCCGAAAACTCCGCCCGGCTGATGGGTCTCCAGATGGCAACCGCCTACTGCGGGCTGACGCTGATCCCCCCGCTTTTGGGTTTAGTTGTCGGTCGTTTTGGGTTACGGCTTTACCCGATTGGGCTGCTCCTGCTGGCGTTAATGCTTACCTTTGGCACAGAAAGGCTAAACAGAGTCCTGTCTGAGCCGAACGCCTGAGTGGGATTATACAAACATTATATATTCAGCGAGACTCCTCTTATAATTCAATAATGGTTGAAGCAGATAGGAGCAAACCATGAAAAAGCCAATCCCTCCTCGAGAAGAGGACCCACAAATGTATCCACCAGATCCTTGCGCGGATACAGCTCTTGCCCAAAAAACATTTCCCAAACAAGCGGTTGAGGGCGGACCGATTTTCAGAACCGACATCCCAAAGAACTTGCCTCTCGACATTCCATTGAAGTAACGTTGGATTGCAGGCTAATTGAGACCGGAAGTGGAAAACCCTCCCGGTCTTTTTGTGCCTGCTTGAAAGGCAGGCAAAACAAGACTAATGCGGATCTCCCGAAGCCCGCCGGGCGAGAGCCAGCCCGCCATAAAGTCCGGATATGTTGGCAAGCCCACTGGGCACGATATAGTTCTCAACATCGGCAATTTGTGGCATGCTCAGGTAGTTTCCAAGCAAATTAACAAACTCAGAGCGGATCATCGGGAACAGAAAACTTTGGTTCATAACCCCACCGCCGAGGATGATCCGGTCTGGTGCCAGCACCAGACAAATATTCATTAAACCCAGGGCAAGATAGTGTGCTTCAAGCGCCCATGCTGGATGGTCGGGAGGAAGCCGGTCAGCTTTAATCCGCCACCGTTCCTCAATTGCCGGACCGTTAGCCAACCCCTCCAGACAGGTTCCGTGGAAGGGGCATACGCCCCGAAAATTCTGGTCCGAATGATGCAGCGGGAGCAGCATGTGCCCCATCTCAGGATGCGCGTAGCCATGAAGAAGATTGCCGTTAACCAAGGCACCTCCGCCGATTCCCGTCCCGATCGTAAGGTAAACCAGGTTGGCTAAACCCTGCCCCGCCCCCCAAAGATACTCAGCCAGCACAGCCCCATTTACATCCGTGTCAAAACCGATCGGCAGATTGTCGCCCAAGACAGATTGGAAAAACCCCGCCAGATTGACATTTTCCCATCCAGCCTTCGGTGTGGCAAGGATCCGCCCGTAAGTTGGCGCGCCGAGTCGTGGGTCCAGCGGTCCAAAGCAGGCAATCCCAAGTGCGGACAGAGGTCCGAAATCGTTTTGCGCCCGATTGAAGAAATCCGCGCATGCCGCGAGAGTAGGTTGGGGGAGGGTGGTAGGAATGCGGATTTCACGCAGGATCGCATTTTGCTCATCAGCAACCGCGCAGAGGAACTTGGTTCCTCCGCCTTCAATCGTGCCGAAGAGTTTTTGGTTTCCCATAAGCTAATAATAACCGCCGATAACGACCCCATTCGG
>JAYFQB010000303.1:0-2163 GCA_034927385.1 Anaerolineaceae bacterium
GGCAGAAGCGTGTTCAGGGCTTCAATGTTGCTGGAAAGTGAGTAGGCTGTGGTCAGCAAGAGCTCCCCCGGTCGGACCCAGTCGGCAATATCCGGCACCTCCATAACATTGACCGAGGTAATCACATGATCCATCCCAGACCCGCCCGCTAATACCTCCGCCCCAGCCAGCAAATCGACTTTCAGGATGTCTCGTAAACGTACTTTCAATGCTTTAAGCATATTCCGTTTCTCATCCTTTGTTGAATTGTACCGAAAAACGCCGTCCATTTCATTGTCATATCAGATAATAAGCAAGGCGCTATTACGATTTTCCTTGTTAATTTACCACAATTCAGGCTGTTGGTGAGGCGAATCCTTTGAAAACGAGGCACACTTTTACATATCAGGATACAATAGGGGCATGTTGGAATTGACCATCTCCGCGTATCACCAGGCGCTGCTCGAAAAGCAGATGACTACCGAGGACCTGGTTACCTTTTATCTGGACCGAATCAGGCGTTTTGACAACGCGCTTGCCAGCATCATCTGCGTTAATCCGGCTGCAATCCAACTGGCAAAGGATTGCGACCTTTCCCTTCAACAGACCGGCAAACTGAGCGGCAGCCTGCACGGAGTTCCTGTTTTGCTGAAAGATAATATTGAAACCGCGGACATGCCCACCACCGCCGGCAGTCTTAGCCTGCAGGGTTTTTCAACTGGCAGGGATGCCGATCTGGTCCGCCGTCTGAAAGCCGCCGGGGCGATCATCCTCGCCAAAACCAATTTGCACGAATTCGCGATCTGGGGTGAAACGATCAGCTCGATCAAAGGGCAAACCCGCAACCCCTACGACCTGACCCGCACCCCGGGTGGGTCCAGCGGGGGGACGGGGGCGGCGCTCGCGGCTAATTTTGGGCTGGCAGGCATCGGCACAGACACAATCAACTCGATTCGGTCGCCTTCCAGCGCCAACAACCTGGTTGGCATTCGTCCGACCGTCGGCATGGTTAGTGATGAGGGCATTGTGCCCTACTCTCTCACGCAGGACACCGCCGGACCGATGGCTCGTTGTGTGGCGGACGCGGCGGCGGTGTTGGATGTGATTGCAGTTAAAGACCTGCCTCAAACCAGCCTGCCTGCCAAGCCGCGAATCGGCTTGCTCAGGTCCTTCTTTGGCTCGGAGCCCGTCAACCTGGAAGTCAACCGTTTGATGGCGCATGTTATTGAAGAACTCGGCAACACAGGCTTTGAGACCGTGGAAGTCGGCAGTCAGATTCAGATTGACGACCTTGTTTCCAATGTCAGCGTGCACCTTTACGACCTGAAAGCCCACCTGAACGGCTATCTGGAGTCGGTCAATGCTCCATACCCGAGCATTGATGCCCTTTTAGCGAGCGGCTTGTATCACCCAGGTATCAAAGATAATCTCGTGCTTGCGAACCAGCTTGCGATCAACTCCCCTGAATATGGCGAGCGGTTAAAACGGCGAAATCTTCTGCGGAAGCAGATCGAGTCGATCTTCGTGGAAAATCAGATCCTCGCGCTGGCTTTTCCCCACCAACAGCAGCTTGTTTGCCGGGTCGGCGAGAGTCAGTCACAGCGCAATGGCGCCCTCGCAGCAATCACCGGGTTCCCATCCATCTGCCTGCCCGCGGGCTTCTCAGCCGCCTCAGACAGCGCGCCAATCGGGGTGCCTGTTGGTTTTGAGCTGTTTGGTTTGCCCGGCAGCGAGCGTCTTCTGATTGCGCTTGCCGCCCTTTATGAACAGCAATTTCCAAAGCGGCAGCCCCCAACCGAGGCTAAATGGTTGTAATTATTTCCCATTGCTTGCCTTCATTTAGCCAAACAATTGTAAGATTTAACAAACAAGAGTCATCTTGCTGTATGTTAGAATTACCGATAATTACGCATGAACCTGATATCTTTCCATAGATATCTTTCACAAAAAACCATAGTTCAAACCGTGAAAACGCGAAGAACACAAGTTGTATGGTACCAACAGGAGGCTTTTAATGATAAGTAGGTTTGCATACTTTAAGCCCCACAACATCAATGAAGCAGTTCAATATCTTGAGAAGGAAGAGAAGTCCTTTGTCCTGGCTGGTGGCACGGATCTGATGATTCTGCTGCGCAGAAATATCATCAATGCCGAACACCTCGTGGACATTAAAGGTCTCCCTGA